>CAZFON010000019.1:0-12232 GCA_964520185.1 uncultured Planctomycetales bacterium
CGTTACCTGGGCCTCTTTATCTTCATAGGCTTTGATCAATACCCCTTCAAGCTCCTGTTTGATCTGTTGGGCGTTCAAGGTGCTCCACTCGGGCTTAAGAGCATCGATATTGACCATGAATTTGGTCAATACATCCGCCGCCAAATGGTTGATGGTCTCTTCATTGTGCTCGAGGGCATAGTTACTGTCCACCACATCGTCGGACGCCATCAAGACCGCATCCAGGACCACGTCCCTTAAATTTTCACCTTCTAGGATGGATCGCCGCAGGCTGTAGATGACCTCGCGCTGCTTGTTCATGACATTGTCATAGTCCAGCAATTGCTTGCGGATCTCGAAATTGTAATTCTCCACCCTCTTTTGGGCCACTTCCAGGGCGCCTGAAACCATGCGCGATTCGATGACCTCGCCTTCCTTCATCCCCAGCTTGTCCATGACGGCCATAATGCTCTCTGAAGCAAAAAGCCGCATCAGATCATCCTGCAGGGACACATAAAATCTTGAAGAACCAGGGTCTCCCTGGCGGCCGCAGCGGCCTCTTAACTGATTGTCGATACGGCGGGATTCATGCCGCTCTGTGCCAATGACATGCAATCCTCCGGCAACAAGCACCTGTTCTCTTTCTTTGGATGTTTGCTCCTTGAATTGGATAATGAACTGTTTGACCATCTCTTCCCGGGCCTGATCATCAAGTTCCTGGTCCTTCTCAGCGCTCATCGCCCGCGCCAGATATTCGGCATTACCACCCAGGACAATGTCCGTGCCGCGGCCTGCCATGTTGGTGGCAATGGTGACCCCGTTATAACGACCTGCCTGGGCAATGATATGGGCTTCCATTTCATGATACTTGGCATTAAGGACCTGATGAGGGATCCCTTTTTTCCTTAAAAGACCGGCAACAAGCTCGGATTTCTCGATCGAAATGGTGCCCACCAGGACGGGCTGGCCTTTTTTATGGCAGCCATCGATCTCTTCGACAACGGCATTGAACTTTTCCTGTGCGGTTTTATAAATGCAATCCGAATGACTTTTACGTATCAACTGGCGGTTGGTGGGAATGACCACCACGTCCAAATTATAGATCTGCTTGAATTCATTGGCCTCCGTATAGGCCGTACCTGTCATACCGGCCAATTTGCGGTACATACGGAAATAATTCTGGAATGTGATGGTGGCCAGGGTCTGGTTCTCACGCTCGATCTTGATGCCTTCCTTGGCTTCCACGGCCTGATGCAAGCCGTCCGACCAGCGGCGGCCTGGCATCATGCGTCCGGTAAATTCGTCGACGATGACGACCTTGCCCTCCTTGACCACGTAATCCACGTCCCTGGTAAAAAACTCCCTGGCACGCAAGGCACAGATCACATGATGGCGGTATTCATTAGTGTCGATATCATGAAGGTTCTTGACCCCGAAAAGCTCTGCCGCTTTATTTTCGCCTTCTTCTGAAAGCGAGATGGATTTATTTTTCTCATCCGCCAGATAATCAAACCCTTTATACAGATCTTCGCCTTTATGTTTGGCATCGATCTCCTGGGATTCGGTGACGCGGCGGCCCTTGAGCTGCCGGGAAATTTGGAAGGCCTTGTAATATTTGTCCGTACTTTCTTCCGCAGGACCGGAAATGATCAAAGGCGTACGGGCTTCATCCACCAGGATGCTGTCAACTTCGTCGACCACGGCAAAGCCATGGCCGCGCTGGACCATTTCCTCTTTAAAGGAGACCATGTTATCGCGCAGATAATCGAAACCAAATTCATTGTTTGTCCCATAGGTGATATCGCAGGCATAGGCGGCCTGGCGATCGCGCGGGGGGATGTCATGCTGGATAACGCCGACGGTAAGCCCTAAAAATTCATACAGGGGGCCCATCCAATGCCGGTCACGGTTGGCGAGGTAATCATTGACCGTTACCACGTGCACGCCGTCGCCGGTCAGGGCGTTGAGATATACCGGCAAGGTGGCGACCAAGGTCTTGCCTTCCCCTGTCGTCATTTCCGTTATACCGCCGCTATGTAATACCATGCCGCCCACCAGCTGCACATCAAAATGGCGCATGTTCAGGACACGCCGCCCTGTTTCACGGACAACCGCAAAAGCCTCATTAAGGATCTCATCCAGGACGCCCTGTTTGGTATCAGACAACTCTTTTTCCAAGCGTTTGATCTCCGTACTCAGGTCTTCGCGTTCCTGGCCTGAGGAGGCCTTACGGAAATTGGCAAGGACCTGTTCGTATTCGCCTTTTTTGATCTTAACGGCCTTATCAATGCGCTCTTTGAATTCCCCGGTCTTAGCTTTTAATTCCGGGTCGGACAAAGCTTTTATCTTGTCTTCCAAGGCACAGATCTCCGAGGCCCTGACCGATAATCTTTTGACCAGGCCAATGGAAGGCAGTGGCGCTTCCGGATGAATATGGATCTGCACCGGAGGCCGCAGCCGATCGATAAACCGTTGGGCGCTCTGTACCATGCTTTTACGCACAATAAAATCAAACATCGTCGTTCCCCCGCGTTCTAAGACGCTTGTCCCGGTCCTCGGGTTTCGTCTTTAAAAAACCTTTGATAAATTCGTCAATTTCTCCGTCTAAAACTTTCTGGGTGGCTGAAGTCTCCACTCCTGACCGGTGGTCCTTGACCATCTGATAAGGATACAGCACATAGGAGCGGATCTGCGAGCCCCATTCGATCTTTTGCTTGTCACCGGCTTCTTTATTCATGGCCTCTTCCTGCTGTATGGCTTTGAGCGCCGCAAGCCTCGCCCGCAAGACCTTCATGGCCTGGGCCTTGTTCTGCAATTGCGAGCGCTCCTTCTGGGATTGGGCCACGATGCCCGTCGGCAAATGGGTGATGCGTACCGCGGAATCCGTGGTATTGACCCCCTGGCCGCCGGGGCCTGAAGCGCGGTAAACATCAATGCGCAATTCCGCAGGATTTATTTCCACTTGCGTGTCATCTTCCACTTCGGGAATGACTTCAACCGAAGCAAAGGAAGTATGGCGCCGCTTATTGGAATCGAAAGGCGAAATGCGCACCAGCCGGTGAACGCCTTTTTCAGATTTTAAATATCCGTAAGCCTTTTCTCCTTCGAGGCGCAGGGTCGCGTTCTTGATGCCTGCTTCATCAGCGTATAAAACATCGATGGTCTCAGCCTTGTAACCTTTTAGTTCCGCATGGCGCATGTACATGCGCATGAGCATGGCTGCCCAATCACAGGACTCTGTGCCCCCGGCGCCGGCATTGATGCTTAAAATCGCATTGGCCCCATCATAAGGGCCGCTGAGGTGTGCCTGCAATTCCAAAGCATCGACCTGAATGCTCAAAACAGCCGCTTCGTCGGACAATTGCTTGTCCAAATCCTCATCGTCCTGGGCGAGCCCCAAAAATTCTTTGGCTTCATTGACACGCTTGACGCATTCCGTAAAAGGCTCAACGATGTTCTTTAAGCCTTTAAGCTCCTGCATGATCTTGTTGGATTGTTCCTGGCTGTCCCAAAACCCTTCCTGGGACATCCGTGCCTGTATATCCGCTATGGATTTTTCTTTATGGGGCAGGTCAAAGATACCCCCTTAGGCCGGCCAGCCTGTTGGCAAGTTCATCGAATTTTTTGGCTAATAGGTCGTTCATCATTCAATTGATTCGATCTATACACTAAACCTGAAATAGGCGCAATCGCCGTCCTGCATAATATACTCTTTACCCTCGAGCGTGACCAGATTTTTTTCCTGTACCGCTTTATAAGAACCCAATCTTTTGAGGTCGTCAAATTTATAGATCTCCGCCCGGATAAAGCCCCGTTCGATGTCCGTATGGATCTTCCCGGCGGCTTTAACAGCAAAGGTCCCTTTAGAGATAAGCCAGGCGCGGGTCTCCTGAGGTCCTGCCGTAAAAAAGCAAATAAGCCCAAGTAGATCCTTGCCTGCCTGGGCCAGGCTCGTCAAGCCGGGTGAGGTGATCCCTGCGGCAGCGTAATACTCCCCCCGTTCTTCCGGCGGAAGCTGCACGATATCGGCTTCCAGTTTCGTGCACAAGGACACCATGGCAGCACCCTCTTGCTCTGCCCGAACGCGCAAAGGTTTAAGCAATGCCTCATCCGGTTCTCCCTCATCGGTATTGGCCACATACATCAAGGGCTTGGCTGTCAAGAACTGGAACTCATTCAAGATTTCCTGCGGGATGTCTTTTAATTTACGGGCAGGGATCCCTTCGTTAAAAGCTTTCACACAGGCATTTAAAGCATCACATTTGGCAATCGAGTCTTTGTCCCCGCTTTTGGCTTTTTTGGTCCAACGGTCCAGTGCTGTCTGGCATTGCTGGATATCCGCCAACAAAAGCTCTGTGGTAATGATATCCGCGGCAGACTGCGGATTAAGCTCGGTCATGACATTGACCACGTTCTCGTCTTTAAAACAACGCACCACGTGGGCAATGGCATCCACCGAACGGATATGCGACAAAAATTTATTGCCCAATCCCTCACCCTGGGAGGCTCCTTGGACAATACCCGCGATATCCACAAAACGAATTCCCGATGGTGTCACCTTGGCGGATTCCCATTCACGGCCCAGATATTGCAGGCGCTCATCGGGCAAAGGCACCACACCGACATTGGGTTCAATGGTGGTAAAAGGAAAATTTTCAGCGGCCGCGGCAGCACCGGTCAGCGCATTAAATAACGAGGACTTGCCGACATTGGGCAGTCCCACAATACCTATTTCCATGGAGGTCCTTTCTAAAAACGTACATATTAATCTGATTTTCAGGGCTTGTCGAGGTGTTTTTGCCTTCCCGAAGCCATTTGATCGAATTCAGCGAGAATTTTCTTTAATACCTGTCTTGTCCTGGGCCTGTCCTTCAGCCGCAGATACCCTTCAAAATCCTTTTCCACTTCTTCTCTAGATATATAACTGACCCTGGGGACCACGGTTCGAAACTCGGGAAAACTTTTAAAGATCGCATACGCCCTTGGCATATGGGTCTGCCGTGTGACCAAAATAAACTTTGCGGCAGGGTATTTTCTGACAAGAACCGCGCAGTATTTGGCGTTTTCAACGGTTGACCGGGATCTCTCCTCCATCAGAACAGTGTCCGGAGAAATGCCTCTGGCATAAGCCATGCGGGCCATCATCCTGGCTTCTGAAATGGGGCCGGCTGTTTTCCCTCCGGAAAAAAACAGCAGGCTGTGCGCGTTGGCCTTAAAAACCTTTATGCCTGTTTCCACCCTCCTAACCATGTCCAGGCTGGGCGTTGTGTCATCCAAAGGTTCAGTACCTAAAACCACAATGATCGTGTACGGAAAAAGCTCTGTGGCCAAGACCGTCCGGATAGGGAAAGCCGAAAAGATAAGAACAAATAAAAAAAAGTTGGACCAGCGTATTTTAGGCATGTCAGGGTTTATTTAAAAATTTTTTAGACCTCAAAAGGGTGTGATATTTCAACCCGAAACGGTGGGCTTCATCACGTACACGCATGAGAAGCTTGAGGCCAAGTGAATCATGGGAAAGTTTTAAAGAGTTACGTTTGCCTGGGATAAAGATCTCTTCTTCCTGTTTGGCCAGGGCAATGACGGGCAACGGCAAATTTAATTTCTTTAGTTCTTCCCTCGCAGCGCCTAATTGTCCTTTGCCGCCGTCGATGACAACCAGGTCCGGAAAACCCAACCTCTCCTTCTGTAGCCTGGAATAACGCCGACGGACAATTTCAGCGATCATCCGGAAATCATCGATGCCTTGAACTGTCTTGATACGAAACCTGCGGTAATTGTTCTTATCCGGTTTGCCGTTTAAAAAAGACACCATCGACCCCACAGACTGTTGGCCCATGATATTGGAAATATCAAAACATTCGATACGCACCGGTGGCCGTTCAAGCCCTATGGCCCTTTGCAGCTGTTCCGCTTCCTTAAAATAATTGACGTCCCCGGTACCCGAATAAAGAGCGCCGATGGCGCGGATCTGGTCGCGCAGGCGGGCAGCGGCCTCGAAATCCTGCCGGCGGGACGTTTCTTCCATTTCCTGGCGAAGGTGACGGTAAAGATCGTCCTTTCTCCCATCAAGGATCATTTTCACGTGACGGATATTGCGCTGATAATCCTGCTTGCTGATCTTGCCTTCGCACGGCCCCTGGCAATGGCCAATATCATAATAAAGGCACAATTTATCCGCGAATGGATCACAGGTACGGAAAGGAAAGATCCTGCGGATGATATTAAGCGCTTCGCGGACAAGGCCCGGATTGACATACGGCCCCCAAAATTCGGAAGGCCCGTCCTTATATTTACGGGTATTTTGCCTCACCAACTTGACCAACGGATATTCTTCCTTGGTGATTTGAATGAATGGATATGTTTTTCCATCCTTAAGCTCGACGTTATATTTAGGAAGGTATTGCTTGATCAAGCTCGCTTCCAGGATCAAGGCCTCTGCTTCGGAATCGGTTTGGATGGTATCGATATGGTCTATCTTGCTGACCAGGAAATCGGTCTTCAGGCTTCCGGTATTCTTTCGAAAATACGATTCCACCCGCTTGCGGATATTGACCGCCTTGCCGACATAAATGACAACGCCTGCGGCATCCTTAAACAAATAGACCCCGCTACTGGTCGGTAAGCTATTAATGGTCGTCTTAATGTCCATATTCAAATAAAAAAGACAAATAAAGGTGACAGGTACATTTTTTATCAAAATTTATTAAAAAAATGTACCTGTCACCTTTATTTGTCACCTTTATTATCCCTTGGGCCCGAGATTGCGCCACATCTTTTTGTCCAGCCCCCTCCACAACGCAAAACAGTTGACTGCACCGGAGATGCTGCTGGCGAGCGCTATACCGCCGATCTTCATGGGGAACATCAGGATGGCATTTAAAAGCACATTGATCAATAAACAAACGGTGGCTATCTTGACCGGTGTCTTGGTGTCCTGCAGAGCATAGTAAGCTGAAACTAAGATCCTTGAAGCCCCAAAAAAAGGCAGGCCCAGGGCCGCGTAAAGCATTACCTGCGAAGTGACATTCGTCGAATACGCGTCAAATGCGCCACGTTGAAAAGCCACATGGATGATCCATCTCGAAAAAATGGCCATGCCTAAGGCCGAAGGGATCAAGATCAGCATCAACCGGCGCAAAGCAAACATCAACGTTGACTTAAACAAGATCATGTTTTGTTCCTGGGCAAGCTTGGAGAGCGACGGCAAGGTCACTGATGATAAGGCATAACCAAAAACGCCCAGAGGGAATTGGATCATGCGATTGGCATAATAGATCGCCGCAATGCCGCCGGCGCCTACGATGGTTGCCAATGACGCACAAAACGTATCCACAAAGATATTCAACTGATAAACCGTACTGCCCCAAAGACGCGGCAACATGAGCTTGCCGATCTGCCTGGCCCCTTCGTGATTGAGCGTCAGGGGCATTTTCCAGCCTACTCCCCGTCGATGCAAGGCAGTCCATTGGGCCCAGAACTGCCAGACCCCGCCGATCAGCACACCGACCGAAAGCGTATAGGCCATCGGCCATGAGAACAAGCTGGCCACCCAGACGCTCAAAATCATGGCCAGATTCAAAAGGCACGGCCCAAAAGCCGGGGCAAAGAACGCATTTAAAGAATACAAAATCCCGGCCTGAAAAGCGGTCAAGGCGATCAGGACCAAATAAGGGAACATGATGCGCGTCAGATCAACTGTCAGTTTTAATTGTCCCGGCTCTAGGGCAAAACCCGGGGCGATCAGCCGGATAAGCCAAGGAGTTAAAAGGATCCCAATAAGGGTGATGGCCCCCAAGACAATCACGCCCCAAAGCAAAACTGCGTTAATGCATTCTTGCCACTCTTCCCTGGTTTTCTTCTGGGCGTACTCCGAGAGCACCGGCACAATGGCCGCATTGGCAGCGCCTTCACCAACCAAATCCCTGAAAAGATTAGGGATACGCTGGGCCACAAAAAAAGCTTCAGCCAAGAAACCGGTGCCTAAAAAGCGGGCGATGATCACGTCCCTGACAAATCCCAACATCCGGGAAGCCAGTACCCCGCACGCCACGATACCGCTGGATTTCAAAAGGGCCTGATACTTATGGGGGGCTTTGGATTTATCAGTTGACATAGCCTGACTCGTTTGGTATGATTTTGCCTTCGTAACTATCAATTAAGGAGAGTTGATTCATGCCACAACGCCGTAACGCCATCAAAGATTTACGCCAAAACCGTACTAAACACCTGCATAATCTGCAGATCAAAACTGATCTGAAGAAAATAGTCAAAAAGTTCATGTCCGCCACTACTGACAAAAAGGCCGAGGCCAAAGACTTGTTGAAAGACATTTACAAAAAATTCGACAAGGCAGCCAAACGCAACGTCATGCACAAGAAAACAGCGGCCCGGCGCAAAGCCCGCTTTGCCAAACTCTTAGCGGCGCAAAAGTAATCCCAATTCCACCACTAATTTCTCCACGGCATATTGAGGGTCCATCCGGCTGCGCTTGATGTTCAGGTCGGCTTCCTCCAAGGCTTTAAGTCCTTGTTTGAAGACATCCATGCCGCGGGGCTTGCCTTCCTTGCCCCAATACCATACCAAAGCTCCCATGATCTGTAATGGATGAACATCCGAACCCCAAAAAGCATTTAACATTTTCAGGGCTTCGCTGCTGCGATGGGCGCTGATCAATTTTGTCATGTCAAAAACGCTGGGGGCCGCAGGCAGACCAAAGACCATGCCCTTAGCATACAAAGGCAGGTCCTTTAGTTCGCCTTTGAGCATACTCTCGCTGGATTCCAAGATCACATCGCAATGTTTGGGCGGTTTTTGACAAAAATCAAGCAATGACTTGATGTCTGCGGATTTTAATTTATGGACCATGCGCACAATGACCAGACGGTGAGGCGCAATGACCGGCAGGGCCAGTAAAGCTTTCTTTAAGGCGTTGTCTTTGAGCTGGGTGGCGTCGAGATTGTCAAGATCAAAGGCCAGGGCTTCCTGGGAATCTTTGAAGAATTTAGTTTTTATGTCGGCGATCCTGGCGTCCTTGGCAGGCAGGTCATCCCCAAGAAAAAGATAAATCATAACTTACCAATTCTCGATGGTACGCTCTACCGCGCGGGTGGCCAAGTCAGTCAGGGCGGCGTCAATGGCGGCGCTTTGGCTCATGGCCTGGGTCCCGCTAAGAAAATAGGTCGTCTCCCCGGCAAAAGAAGGTTCCTTCCAAAGGACCTTGCCTGTTTCCCTGTCCTTCATGACCAGAGAAACAATGATCCTGATCTGGTATTCCTGAACATTCAGATTGGTGTCCTGGCGCAGGGTGCTCTGTTCAATGCCGATCAGATCGCCGCTGAGCACGAGGTTTGCCTTGTCCGGATCAGCAATGCGCAAGTTCCCATCGAACACAAAGCGGTCGATGATGGCCGTGCGGACCTTGGACTCCAAAAGCGGCACATAAAGAAGATTGTCCGTCTCCTGAAGATTATTGACCTTGTTCTGGAAAGGCTCGACGGCAATGGTACGGTACTTGCTGGGCAGCAAGGAGCCGGTGGTATACCCGCAACCGGTCATGGCCAACATCAGTAACACACCGACAAAAGAGCGCAACATTTTATTCACCGATCGCTTTTAAGCGCGCTGAGGCCTGGTTGGCCCAGGAGGTGTCCGGATATCGGTGGCCCACATCCTTATAATAGATCCGCGCAGATTTTAAATTCTTCGACTTCTCATAAAACTTGGCGATGACAAACTCATTTTGGGCTTCTGTCTCCCTGAGGCGCTTCATTTGCTCCTTGGCCTCAGGCGTCAATTCACTTTCCGGATGGGACCTGACGAATTCATTGAACTCCTCCATGGCGATGCCAGTCACCTTCTGTTCATGCTGCGCATCCGAGGCCCTGCTGGTGTCTGCCATAGCGATCTGAAATCTGGCGGCCTGGGCCCATTCGCTTTGAGGAAAATCATTGATGGTCTTTTCGAATTCGTCCCTGGCTTCCTGATACTGGCCCTTCTCTTTTAAATAGAGGCCTATCTTGTATTGGGAAATCGCCGCAAATTTGCCGTAAGGCGCATTTTTGATGACAGTACGGAATATTTCAATGACCCGATCATCGCTGCCCATTACCGTCTGGGCCCATTTGCCGCGGCCTTTGTTCTCCAAAAGATGGTTGGCTATCCCATACTGCAGGCCGACGATCTGCGCGGAGCGCTCAGAAAAAGGATATTTATCGATGACCAGTTGGTAGGCTTTATACGCTTCAAAAGGCTTGTCCATCAATTCCAGGCATTGGCCTGTAAAAAATTCGGCCTCCGGCGCTTCTTTGGCGCGCGGATAAACCTTGATCAATTTTTTATATTCTGCGATGGCTTTCTTGAAATTCCCCTGCTCCCTGAAGCTCTGGGCATATTCCAGCTGGTCTGCGGGGGTCGGCTTTACTTCCCATTTGGGGTTGATGAATTTGCCTGTCTCAGGGGTCCAAATCCAGTCAGCCCGGCAAAGGACCGGGCATAAAAACACCAGCAGAGTGATTAAAAGAATATTTCGACGGGGCATATTTTAAAAATCTAACATAGTTAACTTCTTTTGTCAATCCTGCTGGAATTAAGTACACCTGCTAAAGGAGCAGGCAGGGAAGCTTTCAAACGTATGCCGTGGCTTGTGAATTTCACTTCAAGGACCTGCCCCTGCCGGTGGGCCAAATTGACCAGGTCCATGCGGTTGGAAGGCAGTACCAGGTCGATGTCCTCCGAGCCCTTGGCCAAAATATCTTCGATAGTCAATAGCAATTGCTGGATATTCTCTCCTTTTAGCGCGGAAATACCTACGCAATGGTCGCGGCCTCTCTTGAACTCCTCCACAAGCTTCCTGTCTTCCAGCTTGTCGATCTTGTTAAGCACCATGACCGCAGGCTTGTCCAAGACCTTTAATTCCTCCAGGACAGCGTTGACAGCATCGTAAAATTTCCGGAAATCAGGATGGCTGATATCCAACACATGCAGTAAAAGGTCCGCTTCCTGCACTTCTTCCAGGGTCGCCTTAAAAGCCTCGATCAGGCCATGAGGCAAGGCATGCATGAATCCGACGGTATCGGAAAAAACCACCTTGCGGTGATTGGGCAGCACGGCCTGCCTGGAAAGAGGGTCCAGGGTGGTAAAAAGTCCGTCCTGCACCACTGTATGCGCCTCGGTGAGGGCATTTAACAGCGTTGACTTGCCGGCATTGGTATAACCGACGATAGCCACCGTCGGTATCATCTCTTCCTGGCGCTTTTTACGCTTGGTATGGCGGCTTTGGGACACTTCCTGAAGGTCTTTCTTTAACCTGTCGATCCGCGCGCCGATGCGCCGGCGGTCGATCTCCAGCTTGGTCTCGCCAGGGCCCGATGTCCCTATGCCGCCGCCGGGACGCGACATTTCTTCTCCGTGCCCTGTCAGCCGCGGCAGACGGTACTGCAACTGGGCCAACTCCACTTGCATCTTGCCTTCCTGGGAAATGGCTCGCTTGGCAAAAATATCGAGGATCACTTGCGTGCGGTCCAGGGTTTTGAGGCCAAAATCAGCTTCAAGATTGCGTTGCTGGGTGCCTTTCAGATCACAGCTGACCACGACACTGTCAACCCCGCCGGCCTGGCATAGGGCCGCAATTTCCTGGACCTTGCCATGAGTCAACATATGCGAAGCCGTAGGCGGCATGGTTTTGCAAAAAATCGTATGCACGATCTCCCCGCCGCAAGAAGAGATCAACTGCTTCATCTCTGCAGCCTCATCTTCAGGCGACCAGGAACTATGGGCATGTTCAATTACAACAGCTAGTAAAATCCTCTCTCTCATATTTTCCCCTTCATCATGGCTGCTATCTCTTGCGCCGACTGGCCTGGGCTGATATCTATCCACTCCAGGCGCTTGTCCCGCCGGAACCAGGTCAATTGACGTTTGATATAATGGCGCGTATGGAGTTTCATTAAATACCTGGCGCGCTCCAAGTCATATTCCCCTTTTAAATAACCTGTGAGCTCAGGAATACCGATAAGCTTGCGCGCCGTATCGCTCAAAGGCAGGGTTGAAATTTTTTTGATCTCCTCGAGTAGACCTTTGGAGAACATTTCTTCCACGCGGGCCTCTGCGCGTTGGTAAAGCTCCTGTCTCGGCCGGTTAAGGGCAAATATCTTAATGGGCGCCTTGCCCCACAATCCCTCGCGTTTTTGCTGCAGGCTTGAGATGGCTTGACCGGTTGATAACACCACCTGCAAGGCCCTGATGATCCGTT
>CAZFON010000020.1:0-12159 GCA_964520185.1 uncultured Planctomycetales bacterium
GTATGCGCGATTATAAAAAGGCCGTGCTTTATGGGGGGATTTTCGTATCGCATCGTTCCATAAGGTAAGCTCATCTTTCCAAACATTGTTTCTTTGATAAGCTAATATCGAATTAAAAGTGATGATGGCAACCAGCAGTCCGACCATCATTTTAAAATTATTTTTCCCCAAAAGATAATATATACCGCTTACCAAAAACAAGCTGTAGCCCGCTAACGGCAGGTAAAGGCGGTGTTCGAAAATAATGTTCCTAAGCGCGAGCACGCTTGATTCCAGTGAAAGGGTAAGGAGAAACCAGAAGAGTGAAAAAGAGATCAACCTCCATTTGGCGAACGAACGGATCGCGGCATAGAGGATGCCGGCCAGGAACAGGAAGCTAACCATGGTGGGCCATTCAAAAATACTTTTAGAGATGGCATAATCATGATCGATATTCTGGTTAATGGGCACCAATAGCAGCCTGATATAGGTCGTTATGACCCTGAATTGGGTCAGCAAATAATGCCAGGGAGAGACGGCATTGGGTGCTTTTTGAAATTCCTGGAGCCCCTGGAATTGCGGCGAGTGGGTGAAGAATATTGTTAAGGGGATGATCAACAGGGTCAGCAGAAAGGCGGAAAGATATTTCCAGTTCATGGTTTTGGTATCAAAAAAGCTGATTTCATAGAGGACGATCATCAAAGGAAGGGTGATGGTATTTTCTTTGGTGAACATGCCCAGGACGGTTATCACCAGTGCGCAGGCATAATAAACGGTTTTTTTATTTAATCTCCATTCGATATAAAAGCATAAAGCAGCCACATAGAACAATGCCGCGAGGGAAGTGCATCGTTGCCAGATATAGGTCACGGCTTCCGTTTGGAGGGGATGGCTGACAAATACCAGACCTGCCAACAAGGCGATGACTTCAGCATGTTGGGCGATCTTTTCCTTGTTCAGGAAAGGCGTGGAAAAAGTTATAAGAACAAGCCGCCAGACAAAAAGAGCAGTAAAGCAATGGACCATTAAATTAAAGAGATGATAACCAGGGACATGAAGGCCGTTAAAATGATAGTTCAAGGCAAGGGAAAGGAAGGTGATGAAGCGGCAGGGATAAAATGTCCAATGGCCCAACAGAAAGTGAAAGTTTCGTATAAAAGGGCTATGAACGATGTATGCCTTATCATCGAATTGAAATGAGCAATTAAAAGTGTTGGAATAGATGATGATCCCTAAACAAGAGATGATCATCATGGCCCACAACTTGGATGGCCTTAGATCAACTTTATTCATATTGTCCCTCTAAAGCTTTCAGCCGTCGTATATCTTCCTGTGCCTTATCGTATTCTTTTAATTGATAGTAAACAACGGCCCGGTACCTGTAAGCCTCCTTATACGCAGGATCTATTTTAATTGCCCGGCTATAAGCATCGATGGCTTGAGTAAAGAATTTTCCTTTGGTATAGGCGTTGCCAAGATCGTAATATTCCTCTTTTAAACCGGGGGAGGTGATTTCCAGACCGTGCCCCGGCCAATAAAGTTTTTTGAGAGGAGCCTCCAAAAATTTGTCAATGGTAAGGTAAGCTCCTTCAAAACGGTAATTTCGCGGATTCTCCATTCCCGGCGGCCTCAACATAACATCATAGGTGGGAAGTAACAGATTCGCCACCAGCAAAAGAGTGATGGGCAAAAGGAACCGCTGGAAAATACCGTTTTGCAAAACAATGACCACCGAGAACAAGATGGCCAAAAAAGCAAATCCTGTCAGCCGGGTCGTGTCCCAGGCCATGAGAAGGAATAAGAAAATACTGATCAGGATGGCGATAATGCCTTTACGGATAGCGGCACCTTCAGGCCCTTGGGGTAAGATCAAGGCATCAGGGACGAAGGCCCAAAAAAATTTGAATGAAATGAATATCCCGAAGATGACAAGAAAGAATTTATGGAGCCAATCCATCCGCCGTGAGTTGGGGCCAATGATATCATGCGCTGTAAGGGCGCCCCTCAGGTCGAAATGGTAGGAGGCTGCCCAGCCAAGGGCAAAAAGTCCAAGCAGGATCAGATGGCCCTTTAATTCCCGCCGGGGATAAAAGAAAAGGGCCAAGGGCAGAATGATGAAGGCCGCTCCCTCATGGGTCATCAAAGCCAAGGTGCTGATGGCCAGCCTGGCAAGGCTGGAGAGCGGAAGGAGGGTCGGGACAAGGAGCAGGAAAAGCGCCAGGGGGTCAGGAAAACCAGGGCAAGGCAGACAACCGATGACAAAACTGGATGAGGCAAAAGAAAGGGCCAGCAAAAATACGAATGAAGATGAAAAACGACCGGGGATTTTGATCCGTGTATATAAAAAGATCGATATTGCCCAGATAAGAAAGAAGGTGCAGAGCTCCACAAAAATGCCGTAACCGCCGGAGCTGAACCCAAGGAAATAGGCCAAGCCGGGCATAAAAAGGCGGCGGAAAACAATCTCAGTGTTTGTCCCAAAAGGGTCTTGGGCCATCTGTTCGTATTGCAGACGTAGTCCGGTAATATGCCCTGCCGCTTGGTTAGGCCAATAAGGAGCGGCCAGCAAACTCAGGATAATGTAAATAAAAACAGTCCATAGGAATGTTTTAAATAATGTAAGAATGATCTGTTTGGATCTATTTTTAAAATGAAGGATGATGCAGGAATAGATGGGCAGAAACATAACAACAAGCCCGAAGAGGAAGAAGGATGCGCGCAGTCCGGCCAAGACATGGGTGTCCAGCTGAGAATGGGGGAAAAAGGACAGGATCCTCTGCGGTGGGAAATGGATGATGCTTATGAGCAAGAAGGCGGCTGTCCAGAAGACCGGCTTCACAAAAGCAGGGATGGCAGGACCTGCGATATCAGGGAAGAATGGTTTTTTTAATACGGTCATAGACAATGGCTAGGTTATGGTAAGCATTTAGAGAGCCGGGATTTAATTCGATGGCCTTTTCGTAATTGGACAGGGCGCCGGTCAAATCATCCTTCAAAAGGCAGATATTACCGCGGTTGAGATAGGCTTTCTCAAAGTCTGGGTTTATTTCAATGGCTTTATTATAGTCTGACATGGCTTGGGATAGTTTGTTTAATTTAACGTAGATATCCGCACGGGTAAAATAGGCTTCTGCAATATGTGGATTTATCACAAGGGCCCTATTTAGATCAGCCAGGGCTTCAGGGATCTTTCTCTCCATATAATAGCTGTCGGCGCGGTTGATATAGGCGTTCACAAAACTGGGATCTATGTCAATGGTTTTATCGTAAGCTAAGACAGATTCCGGAAAATCGCCTGCTTTGTAATAGGCCAGGCCGAGATTGTAGGCGGCATCGGTCATGGTGGGTTTTATGGCAATGGCCCTGCCGAAATAGTGAATGGCCAGTGGCCAATTGTTTGTATTGTAATAGGCCAGGCCGAGATTATAGGAAACCCTTGATTTGTAAGGGGATTTTTGAAGCGTGTCGCTCCATAGGGTAATCGGGTCTTTCCACAGTTTATTTCTTGCATAGGTCGCGATCGAATTCAGGGTTATTATCATGGCCAGTACTGATATTGTTATCCCCAACGAAAATTCCAAGGTCCCTTTAGATTTTTTATTATGCTCAGAGTGACATAGCAGCCGGGCTCCATCATACAGGCCGCTGACCAAAAACAGACTATAGCCCACCATCGGTAAATAGAGCCGATGTTCAAAAATGACGCATTTGAGCGGGAACAGGCTTGATTCAAGCGAAAGGGTAAGGAAAAACCAAAGAATGGAAAATGAAAGCAGCCGCCAATTGGCAAATAAGCGTATGGCCGTGTAGAAAATACCGGCCAAGAATAAGAAGCTTATCAAGGTGGGGAGCTCTAAAATATTTCTAGAAATGGCATAATCATAGTCGATGTTTTGGTTAATGGGCACCAAGAGCAACCTGGTATAGGTGACAATGACCCTGAATTGGGTCAAAAGATAGTGCCAGGGGGATATAGCTTCGGGGCTTTTTTCAAATTCGCGGATAGCTTGAAATTGAGGCGCATGGGCCAAAAAAATGGTCAAGGGGATGATCAAAAGGGCCAGTAAAAATGGAGAAAGTTGTTTCCAGTTGATTTTTTTGACTTCAAAGAAACTGATCTCATAGAGCACGATCATGAAGGGCAGGGTGATGGTGTTTTCCTTGGTGAACATGGCTACGACGGCCATCAGGAATGAGCCGGTGTAATAAATGTTACGGGCGCGCGAGGAGGCCGGCAGCCTAGATTTGATATAAAAACAGAGAGAAGCCAGATAGAATAAGGCCGCCATGGAAGCACATCGCTGCCACATGTAGGTTACGGCTTCCGTCTGGAGGGGATGGCTGACAAATATCAATCCCGCTAATAAAGCGATCAGATCAGCATGCGGAGTGATGGTGTTTCTTTTCATGGCAGGGGTGGAGAGGGTCAACAGGACGAACCACCAGACAAAAAAAGCAGAAAGCAAATGAACGACCAAATTAAAGAGATGGTAGCCAAAAACATGAAGGCCGTTAAAATGATAATTTAAGGAAAGGGAAAGAAAGACTACAAAACGGCAAGGATAAGAGGCCCAGTTTTCAAGCAGATGATGGAAGGTCCTGATGTCCGGATTTCCGACGATATAAATATTGTCATCAAATTGGAACGCGCCCTTGAACGCGTTGGAATAGACAACGGTCCCCAAACAAAAGATCGCCGTTACAGCTAATAGCCTAATCGATTTCAGATTGATTGTTCGCATTGGGATTACTGTTCGCTTGCAATTTTTTTACTTTTAGCATGTCCGATTGGACTTCCCCGTATCTATTTAAACGGTAATTGACAATGGCCCGGTTGTAGTAGGCCCCTATAGCGTCGGGGTTGATGGCAATGACCTTATTGTAATTGGACAGGGCATCTGTCAGATCACCTTGCAATAAGCAGATATTGCCGCGGTTCATATAGGCTGACCTAAAGAAGGGATCTATCTCTATGGTTTTATTATAGTCTGACATGGCCTGAGGGAGCTTGTTTAATTTAACATAGATGCCGCCGCGGGTATAAAAGGCCGTCGCAACATCGGGTTTGATGGCAATGGCTTTGTTTAGATCATCCAGGGCCAGATCAAAACGGCCTTCTTCATAATAATCACTTCCTCGGTTAATATACGCGTTTGCGCTTTCGGAGCTGAGGGAGATGGTCTTGCTGTATGCTGAGATGGACTCAGGTAAATTCCCACACTTAAAATACCATATGCCGATATTGAAGTATGCTTTTGGATTATCCGGGAATTTGTCAAGGTCATGGCTCCAAAAAGTTAATTCATTTTTCCAGATTTTATTCCTTTGATAGGTCAAGATGGCATTAAGGCCGATGATCAAAGCCATGGTCAAGATCATGGCTTTAAGGTTATTCTTTCCCAAAAGATAATACATGCCGCCGACCAAAAACAAGCTATATCCTGCCAATGGCAAATAAAGCCGGTGTTCTGAGAAAACATCCAGGAGCGGCAGGAAACTTGATTCAGGCAAAAGGGTCAAAAAAAACCAGAAGATGCCGAAAGAAAGCAGCCGGTATTTTGAAAACAGGCGAACGGCGCTATAAAAAATGCATGCCAGGGTCAAGAAACTGATGAAGACGGGGAATTCAAGGAAACTTTTAGAGAGAGGATAGGCGTATCCTATGGGCAAATTTTGCGTAACGAAAAGTAATCTGATATAGGTCAAAAAGACCCTGAATTGGGTCAAAAGATAGTCCGATGGGGAAGGCATGTTTTCTCCGACATAGGCCTCTGCCTTTAGAAACTTTCCTGAACTGAGTAAGATAACCGATGGAATGATCAATAGAGTAAGCAGGAAGACAGAAAGATATTTCCAATTTATATGTTTTTTAGTATTTAAGAAACTAAATTCATACAGCACGATCATTAAGGGCAGGGTGATGGCGTTCTCTTTGGTGAACATGGCCAGGATGGCCGTTATCAGCGAGATGAAATAATAAATCCTTATTTTATTCCTTTTTAAGGATAACCTGGATTTTATATAGAAACATAAGGAAGCCAAATAGAACATGGCCATCATAGAGGCTGTTCTTTGCCAAATATAGGTCACCGCTTCAATTTGCATGGGATGTGTAACAAATATCATTCCTGCCAAAAAAGCGATCAGATCAGCATGCCGTGTTATCTTGTCTTCTTTCATGGCAGGTGTTGAGAGGGTCAAAAGTGTCAGCCACCAGACAAAGATAGCTGAAAGCAAATGAACGCACATATTAAAATAATGATAACCAAGGATATGAAGGCCGTTGAAATGATAATTTAAAGCAAAAGAAAGGAAGGCCACCATGCGGCAAGGGTAAAATGTCCAGTGTTGGAGCAAGACGGCGAAATTTCTTATGAAAGTATTGTCGCAAATATAGTGAAAATCATCGGAATGAAATGAGGCATGGAAGGTGTTGGAATAGGCAAGTCCCCCCAAGCAGGAGATGGCCGCTATGGCCCATAGCCTAATCAATTTCTGTATGAACGTTTTCATCGGGATGGGAGTTTGCTTGCAATTCTTGTACTTTAAACATGTCCGACTGTGCTTCACTGTATTTTTTTAAACGGAAATTGACAACGGCCCGGTTGAAATAAGCCCCTATAGCGTCGGGATTGATGGCAATGGTCTTGTTATAATTGGACAGGGCGCCGGTCAGATCGCCTTGCAAAAGGCAGATATTGCCGCGGTTCATGTAGGCTGCCCCGAACGCAGGGTCTAACTCAATGGCCTTATTATAGTCTGACATGGCCTGAGGGAGCTTGTTTAATTTAACATAGATATCACCGCGGGTATAAAAGGCCGTCGCAACATCAGGTTTGATCTGGATGGCTTTATTTAGATCGGCCATGGCATTAGGGAAGTTCCCCAACATATAATAATCGCCGCCGCGGTTGATATAGGCATTGATATAGCCGGGATCTATTTTGAGGCCTTCGTTGTAATTCAAGATGGACTTTTTAAAGTCACCGGTTTGGAAATAAGCTTCGCCCAGGCCGTAGTAGGCCCTTGCGTGATGAGGGGCTTTCTTGATGGCATCGGTCCAGAGAGTGATATCGTTCTCCCATACCTTATTCCTTTGGTAGGTCAGGATGGAATTAAAGGCAATGATCATGGTCAATATAATAGTCATTGTTTTTAGACCCTTCTTCCCTAAAAGATAGTATAGGGCGCTGACTAAAAATAGGCTATATCCTGCCAACGGCAAATAGAGCCGGTGTTCAAAAATAACATCTACAAGAGGCAAAAAGCTGGATTCAGGCGAAAGGGTCAGAAAAAAGAAGAAGATGGCAAAAGAAAGCAGCCTGTATTTTGAAAAGAGACGTAAGGCGCCGTAAAAGACGCCTGCCAAAAAAAAGAAACTGATCAAGGTGGGGCCTTCAAAGAAATTTTTAGAAATGGAATAATCGTAACACATGTTCTGTTTAAGCGGCAGGAAGGCAAGCCGGATGTAGGTGGCCATCACCCTGAACTGGGTCAGGAGATATTCTGATTCGGAAGGCAACTTGGGCTGATCTATGTATCCCTGGGCTTTGAGGAAATTCCCTGACTTGGTCAGCAATATCGTTAAAGGGATGATCAGGATGGTCAGAAGAATAGGAAAAAGGCGTTTCCAGTTTATATTTTTAAATTCAAAAAAACAGATTTCATAAAGCAGGACCGCTACCGGCAAGGTAACGGCATTCTCCTTGGTAAACATGGCCAGGACGGCTGCTACCAGCGAGCAGGTATAATTGATCCGCATTTCTTTCACTTCGAAAGATAATCTAGATTTAATATAAAAGCATAAAGAAGCCAAATAGAACATGGCCATCATGGAAGCTGTCCTTTGCCAAATATAGGTCACTGCTTCTGTTTGGACAGGATGGCTGACAAAGACCAACCCTGCCAATAAAGCGATCAAGCCGCCATGTCCGGTGATGGGATCTTTTTTCATAGCTGGAGTGGAGAGGGTCAACAGGACTAGCCACCAGACAAAGAAGGCGGCAAAACAATGAACGGCTAAATTAAATAGATGGTAGTCAAACAGATTCAGGCCGTTGAAATAATAATTCAAGGCAATGGAAAGAAAGGTGACAAAGCGGCAGGGATAAAACTCCCAATGACTGAATAGATTAGGAATATCCCTTATAAAACGGTTATCCCGGATATAATGGAAATCATCAAAGTGGAATGAGCCGTTGAAACTGTTGGAATAAACCAGGAGACCCAAACAGAAAATAATAGTTATTGCCGGCAATTTTTTTGTCATTTTATATCAATTATATGTCTGTTTAATTATTTAGAATAATAACTTATTTTCTTGTCTAAGGAAACTAGGATTTACAAAAGCCGTGAGAATGGTTAGAATTCTAATTGTCTTTGGAAAATTTGCGCCTGTAGCTCAACTGGATAGAGCATTAGTCTTCGGAACTAAGGGTTGGGGGTTCGAGTCCCTCCAGGCGCGTTCTTTAACGGAGTAATAAAGAATGTTCTGCCTGCCTCCCAAGGGGCCGAAAATAGAATTATACAAGGGGAGATCCATAAAATTTTTAGGATCGAGCTTTTGTAATTGTCCCTTGTCTTTATTCCTATCAAAGGTAAAGACATAATACGTTTTGTCCGGATAATAATGCATCAATTTCTTATTTTCTTCCCTGCGGTCCTGGACGTATAAAACGTCGTTTGAAAAATCCAGATCATTACGCAATAATTCCCCGCGTCTGATGGGGTAAATTTTTCCTGAAGAGGTTTTAATGAAAATGACCGCATGATGGATCTTTTGTTCTTGGACCAGCCTGTAGGGCGTCTGTCTGTCCCAAACAACTTGTTTCTTGATTTTAAATAGATATCCGGTAAGGGGGATATGAATGATCAAACCGGCAATAAACAGTAAAAACAAGGTTTTATCAAACAGCTTTTTTGCCGAATAAGAATTTTCCTTAAACAAATAACTGCTGACAAACAAGATCATAAACGGAAAGGCTTCATAGTAAAAACGCGGCCCATATTCGTTGCCGGGGGGATAATAATAAAAGAAACATCCGGCCGCAAGGCAGGGGAAAATGGCGCCGATCCCTTTGGTGAGGGCGTCTTTAAGATGGCGTACAAAAAAGGATGAATAGATAAATAACAAGAACGGTGGGGCCCATAGGATGAAATATAAAATATTTTGAGAGAAGGCCGTCAAATTCCGGCCAAGAACGATAGGAAAGAAATGAGTGTGAAGAGTGTCGAAGCTATAAGGAGATACAAGGGCGTTTCCCGTAATTTCATAGTTGGAAATCATAAGGAACAAGATAAACGGCAGGATTCCTGCAAGAAGCCAGAAGATCTTTTTGGACCGTCCAGGCTTGCTTAAAGTTAAGATGATCAAGGGCAGGGCGCATAAGAGGGCCGTATAATAACGCGTGATAAAAGCCCAGCCTAAAAAGAATCCTGCCCACAGGAGCTTCCCGGTTTTTTCTTCATCGATAGAAACGATAGTGAAGTAAGCAAACAATAAAATGAAAAGAGAGCAGGAGGTGTGCGAAAAATAGGAAGAGGAATTAAAGAGAAAAAACGATGAGACCAGGGTCATTAAAACAGCATAAACGCCGACCCTGGGCTCATAGATCCTTTTGGCAATTAAATATAAGATCACTAAAGAAAGTGTCGCGGCCATCGGGTTGATGAGCCAAGTGGGGATATTAAGCAGCATGCCTAAAGCCAACAGCAAAGGCCAGCCGAAAGGATAATAGCTGAAGGTTTTTCCGTTCACGGTATAGAGATGGGTGAAGTTAAAGAAATCCTGGAGAGGGTGGGGCGGGTTCCAGAACCGTCCGGCCAACAAAGTTTTGGCCTGGTATATATAGCTGTATTCATCTACAGAGTTGGGAAAGTTCTGTAAAACGACCAGGGCGATCCAAGACAGGGTGCTGAGGGAAATCAGGCAAACTAAAATAAGAAAGGCCCGTTGGTTTTCAGCCCCGTAACGGCCTATGGTCAGAAAGAAAGCATATATTCTCTTCATCTTTTTTACGTTAGCAAAAAAAAGAACACAGGACAAGGGATTTTCAGATATGGGTAATGCGTTATTTTATCTTCATAATGGGTAACTTTTATCTTTACATTAAAAATACTTTTGGATATAGTTTTCTTAATGTCCGTTGAAGCTTCTCTATATAATACTCCTCTTGCAGATGTGCATGTGGCCTTGGGCGCTAAAATGGTTGGTTTTGGCGGCTGGAACATGCCTTTGCAATACGAAAGCATCCTGGCTGAGTGGGAATATAACCGTAAGTCTGTCTCTCTTTTTGATTGCTCGCATATGGGCGAGTTTATGATCAAAGGTGATGCCAAGTCTTGCGGCCTTGACAACCTTGTCACTCAGCCCATTGCAGATATGCCGCTTAAAAGCTGCCGTTACGGTCTTATGCTTAATGAGCAGGGCGGCATTATCGATGATCTGATCGTTTACCGCAAGGGTCCGGAAGATTGGATGGTTGTTGTCAATGCCGCTAATATAGAGAAGGACGCGCGCCATTTCCGTTCGAATTTGAAGGACTCGTCTTGTTTTGAGGATGTTTCTTTAAAGACAGCCAAATTGGACTTGCAAGGCCCGCGATCGCGCGATGTGTTACAATGCCTTTCGCCGGGCATCGAAAAATTAAGTTACTATACTTTTGATCGATTTCAAATAGCAGGCGCCTCTTGCCTGATCAGCCGCACCGGATATACCGGAGAGTTGGGCTATGAAATTTATTGTCCTTGGGAAAATTGCAAAGAAATCTGGCAAAATATTTTGAACAATGCTACAGTAAAACCCACAGGTTTAGGGGTGCGTGATGTGTTGCGTGTGGAGATGTGCTACAGCCTTTACGGCCACGAATTATCGGAAGAGATATCTGCTTCAGAGGCCGGATTAGATAAATTTGTCGACGGTAATAAAGAATTTATCGGCAAGGAGCCATCAGGCGGAAAGATTTCGCGTACCATCGGTTATTTTATCAGCGCCAGCCGTAAAAGCCCCAGAGCGGGAAATGGGATTTTTGATGCGGCAGGCCGTGAGATCGGCATCACCACCAGCGGCACTTTTTCTCCGGCACTGAACCTTGGTATCGGCATAGGATTGATGGAGTGTTCATTTGCCAAGGATGCCGCAACACAAGTATTTTTTGGTGATGCAAAAAATAAAACCGAGGGCCGGGTCGTCAAAAGGCCTTTTTACAAGAATGGATCTTTAAAAGCTTAAATTGAATGTCATCCCCGGTCGGTTCATGCCGGCATTCCGGCAGGCGGGCAGGAATGACAATAGACGCACAGGAGACGGAGTATGGAGATCGAAGAAAATTTCCTTTATACCAAAGAACATGAATGGGTTTCCATCGAGGACAATATCGCGACCATGGGCATCACGGATTATGCGCAGGGGGCCCTGGGCGACGTGACCTACGTGGAGCTCCCCGAGGAAGAGCTTGAGGTGGAGCAGTTCGAGCAGTTTGTTTCCGTCGAGTCGGTCAAGGCCGCCAGTGATATTTATGCGCCCATGGCCGGTAAGGTCATCGAGGTCAACCGCAAGCTCGAGGAAAACCCGGCAATGATCAATAAGGATTGTTACGGCAAAGGCTGGATCGCCAAGATCGATGTACGCGACATGGATGAAAGTACCAATCTCATGAACGCGGACGAATACCGCAATTATCTGGATTCCCTTGCCCACTGAAATTCAGGTAAAGTCAGGATCTTTCATTGAACCCCTATATCACCAATACTCCTCAGGAAGTCGAGCAGATGCTCAAACACATCGGTGTGGCCGATATCGACGGTCTTTTCGCCGATATCAAGCCGGAGCACAAGCCCAGATCGTTCGATCTGCCTGTGGGTCTTTCGGAATATGAAGTCGTCCGCCGCCTCACCGCAATGTCCTTAAAGAACAATGTCCATGTTGTCCCTTTTCTCGGCGGGGGTTATTATGATCATTATATCCCCACCGCCGTTCCGTCCCTGACTTCCCGAGGAGAATTCTACACGGCCTATACGCCCTATCAGCCGGAATGTTCCCAGGGGACCTTGCAGGCCCTGTTCGAATATCAAAGCTCCATATGCGCTCTGACCGGTATGGATGTGTCGAATGCCTCTTTGTACGACGGAGGGACAGCGCTTTATGAGGCCATGATGATGGCCATCCGCATCACCGGCCGC
>CAZFON010000021.1:0-12122 GCA_964520185.1 uncultured Planctomycetales bacterium
AAGGGTACGCGCGTTTTCGGTCCTGTGGCCCGTGAGCTTCGCAACATGGAATATATGAAAATAATTTCTTTAGCACCAGAGGTGGTTTGATATGTTACGTATACGTCGTGATGATAATGTCATGGTGATGGCAGGCAAGGACAAGGGCAAGACGGGGAAAGTGATCAGCGTCTCCCCCAAGACCGGCAGGGCCATCGTCGAGAATATCAATGTGGTCAAGAAATCCGTCAAGAAATCCGATACCTATCCCCAGGGTGGGTTTATCGAATTGGAAAAACCGGTGGCGCTGGCGAATTTGATGCTGGTGGAAAAGAAGGCCGGCAAGGCCACCCGTTTTCAGGTAAAGGTTTTAAAAGACGGCTCCAAGGAGCGCATCGCGGTCTCCAGCGGAGAAACAATTTAACATTCAAGAGGTAATCACGTGTCTGCCCGTTTATTGGAAAAATACCGTAAGGAAGTCATTCCTCAGTTGCAGGAAAAGTATAAGATCAAGAACCCCATGGCTGTGCCCCATTTGGCCAAGATCGTCGTCAATATGGGTGTGGGTGAGGCCATTGGTGACGCCAAACTTTTGGACCGTGCCGCCGAGAACTTAGCCACCATCACCGGTCAGAAGCCGACGGTCCGCCGTTCCAAGAAGGCGATCTCAAATTTCAAGTTGCGCGAGAACCTGCCTATCGGATGCAAGGTCACCTTGCGCCGTGCCAGGATGTACGAATTTTTAGACCGTTTGGTGAACGTCTCCCTGCCGCGTATCCGTGACTTTAACGGGACTTCCCGTAAGGCATTCGACCGCGACGGTAATTATACGCTGGGCATCTCCGATCAGAGCATTTTTCCTGAGATCGATCCCGGCGTGCGCGATTACCGCACCCAGGGCATGGACATTTCTTTTGTGTTCGAGGGCGGCAACAAGGAACAAAATTTCGAGGTATTGCGCTTGTTGGGCATGCCTTTCAGTAAACAGTAATAGGGGCAAGTAAAGGAGATTATGGCAAAGAAAGGATTAGTCAACAAATCTTTATTAACACCTAAATTTTCCGTGCGTCAGCACAACCGTTGCGGTTTGTGCGGCCGTCCACGCGGCTATATGCGCCGTTTCGGCATATGCCGTATATGTTTCAGGGAACTTTCCTGGAAAGGCGAGATCCCCGGGGTAAAGAAAGCCAGCTGGTAATTTTAAGAAAGGTACAAAATGTCAGTTTCAGATCCGATCGCCAATACATTAACCATGATACGCAATGCCGCTCATGCGCGCAAAGAGACCGTTGAGGTCCCTGCATCGAAATTGTTGGAGCGCATGATGAATATTTTCAAGAAAGACGGTTACATCGAGGATGTTCGTTTATTGAAGGACAACAAGCAGGGCGTCCTGAAAGTTTATTTGAAATATGAAAACACCAAACCTTCGATCCTGGGCATTAAACGCGTCTCCCGTCCGGGGCTGAGGGTGTATGCGGACAATGACCGTATCCCCAAGGTCTTAAACGGCCTGGGCACGGCGGTGATCTCCTCCTCCAAAGGGTTGGTTACGGACCGTGAAGCCCGTAAGTTGAAAATTGGCGGCGAAGTACTGTGTTATATTTGGTAACATTAAGAGGGAACTATGTCACGACTTGCAAAAACACCTATAGTATTACCCACTAACGTTAAGCTGTCCTTTGATAAGGTCGCGGTCAACGTGGAAGGCCCCAAGGGCAAAATGTCCATGGTCCTGCCTTCAGACATTGCCTTGGAGAACAAGGACAACAAGATCATGGTCAACCGCCTGTCAGATACCAAGCAGGCCAGGGCCAATCACGGTACGACCAAGCGCCTCATCGAGAATATGTGCGTGGGGGTGGCCCTTGGACACAGGCGTGACCTGGAGATCCAGGGCGTTGGTTTTCGCGCTGCGATGCAAGGCAATAAACTGATTTTAAACGTCGGATTTTCCCATCCGGTGGAATATGAGATCCCCAAGGACGTCAAGGTGACCGCGCCCAAGCCGACGGAAATTTCCGTTGAAGGGGTCGACAAATCCCTGGTTGGTTTAGTGGCAGCCAAGATCCGCGGTTTTAAACCGCCGGAACCCTATAAGGGCAAAGGCATCCGCTACGCTAAAGAACTGGTCAAACGCAAACAAGGCAAACAGGTAACAAAGTAATTTAGGATAAAAATATGTTAAGTGTCAAGGAACAGCAGAGGGTTTTCAGACATCAACGCATCCGGCGCGCTCTTAGCGGGACAGCCAGCTGTCCGCGCTTGTGCCTGCACCGGTCGCTCAACAACCTCCAGGCCCAGCTCGTCGATGATTTAGCCGGCAAGATATTGCTTGGCAAGTCTACCCTGGCAAAGGACATGAAGTCAAAGATCAAGACCGGCGGCAATCTTAATGCTGCCGCGATATTAGGTGAAGCCCTGGCCGCTGAGGCCATCAAAAAAGGGATCAAAAAAGTCGCCTTCGACAGGGGCGGATATTTATACCATGGCCGTATCAAGGCGTTTGCCGAAGCGGCTCGCAAAGCGGGATTGGAGTTTTAAGCAATGATGAAAGAGATCAAAAAAGTTGATGAGAAAGATTTAGCAGTCAAGACCCCGGCCCAGGCTGAACAGATCCTGGAGCAGGAAACCAGTGCCGTGCAGGAAGAGGTCGTTGCCGAACCAGGCGTTGAAGCGCCTGTTGCCAGTCAGCCTGCCGGTGCCCCCGGTGGCAGAGGCGGCCGTAAACGCGGCGGTGAACGCAAACCATTTTCTAAAAAACCCTCGTCCTTAACAGACAGCGGGCTCATTGAAAAAGTTGTTTCCATCAACCGTGTCTCCAAGACCACCAAGGGCGGTACGCGCCTGGCTTTCTCAGCCCTGGTTGTGGTGGGCGATGGCAAGGGCAAGGTTGGTTATGGTTTAGGTAAAGCAGGAGAGGTGGCCACAGGCATCAAGAAAGCACTGGCCGCCGCCAAAAAACAAATGATCACTATACCCCGCCGTGGAACGACCATCACTCATGAGATCGTCGGTCAATGCGGTTCAGCCATCGTGCTCTTGAAGCCGGCCTGCGAAGGTACCGGGGTCATTGCTTCAGGTGCCGTTCGGGCTGTCTGCGATGGCGCGGGCATCAGCAATATTTTGACCAAATGTCATCGTTCCAATAATCCCATCAATGTGGTCAAGGCCACTTTTGACGGGCTGTCGCGCTTAAAATCCCTGCGTCCTGTAATAAGCGCAGAGCCAAAACCGGCAGCGACTGAAACTGAGGTTCCCAACAATGCAAGTCCATCAACTACAAAGTCCTGAAGGTTCTCATAAACGCAAAAAGATCGTTGGCCGGGGCAGAGGCACAGGCCGCGGCAAGCGTTCCGGACGTGGCCAGACCGGTCAAAATTCACGTTCCGGCGGTGGTGTCATGCTGGCCTATGAAGGCGGACAGATGCCGCTTCTTCGCCGTTTACCCAAGGTTGGTTTTAGAAGCAAATGGCCGACCCGCTACCAGATAGTCAACTGCGAGGGCCTTAACCGTTTTGAAGACGGGACAACGGTCACTCCTGAACTTTTAAAAAGCTTTCGACTGATCAGGTCCTTACTGCAGCCCATCAAGATCCTGAGTGAGGGCGACCTCAAACGTAAATTGACGGTGCAAGCGCACCATTTTTCAAAGCCGGCTGCCGAGAAGATCACCAAGGCCGGTGGCAGTGCGACCATTTTGGCCCTCAGGGACCCTATGCCGGAAATTCGATCCACCAACCGGGAACTCGCAAGAGCTCGTAAGAGTCCGTCATAATACTTTATGATCTCCCAATTCCTAAAAGGGTTCACGAACTGCTTTAAGGTCCCCGAATTACGTCAGAAAATCCTCTTCACGCTTGGAATGCTCGCTGTATACCGTCTGGGTTGTTATGTGCCTACCCCGGGCATCAATGGTATTGCTTTAAATGAATTTTTCCAGAAAATGAGCAATGCATCCGGCGGCGGCAACGTGGTGGGCATCATGGACATGTTCTCCGGCGGCGCCTTGGGCAAGATGACGGTCATGTCCCTGGGTGTCATGCCGTATATCTCGAGCTCCATCATCATGCAGCTTTTGACGGCCGTGATCCCCTCCCTTGAAAAACTTTCCAAGGAAGGTCAGGCGGGTTATAAAAAGATCAACCAGTACACCCGTTACGGCACCGTGGGCCTCGCGGTCATCCAATCATTTTTCATTTCCCTTTGGCTTGAAAGCCCGGCCACTTTCGGCGGCTTGCAGATCGTCAGCAACCCCGGCTGGGGTTTTCGTTTTTCAACGGTGATAACCCTCACTGCAGGGACCGTGTTCCTGATGTGGTTAGGTGAGCGCATCCAGGAAAAAGGGGTCGGCAATGGCACCTCGCTTATCATCACCGCGGGCATCTTGTCACGCGCGCCCACAGCCTATCATTATCTTATCCTGTTATTGAATCCTAAAAATGGGGGCGGCCAGCTTCAGCCCATCGCCATTGTCCTGATGGTCTTCTTTTTGATCACGGTCATCATCGGTGTTACCCTGATATCCCAGGGCCAGCGCCGCATCCCGGTGCAGTATGCCAGGCGTGGCGGCACCGCTTCCAGCACGGTGGGGCAGGGGACATTCATTCCTTTGAAGGTCGACACCGCGGGCATCATCGCCATCATTTTTGCCCAGTCCATTATTTTATTTCCGGCGACGATCTCCTCATTCTTGCCTAAATCCGGATTACAGCAATTTTCCAACTGGCTCCAGCGCGGGCATCTTTGGTATTATGTCCTTTACGCTTCACTCATCGTCTTTTTCTGTTATTTTTATACTGCCATTGTCTTTCGCCCGGATGATGTGGCTGAAAATTTAAAGAAGCAAAACGGCTTTGTTCCAGGCCTGCGTCCGGGCAAGGAAACCGCGGAATACCTGGATTATGTATTGACGCGCATCACCCTGGTGGGCTCTTTATTTATTTGCGTGATCGCGGTCATGCCTGATTCCATCATGGCCTCCTTTAAGGTGCCGTATCTGGTGGCCTCCTTTTTCGGCGGCACCGGTGTGCTCATCACCGTCGGGGTCATGCTTGACACGATGAAGCAGGTCGAATCTCATTTGCAGATGCACCACTATGAAGGCTTTATGAAAACAGGGCATTTAAGGGGGCGTCGATGAGGATCGTTCTGTTGGGACCACCGGGCGTTGGCAAAGGGACGTTAGCGGGTTTTCTGAAAGAGAATTATCATTTAAGCCATGTTTCCACGGGCGATATGCTGCGTGAGGAGAGCAAGAAGGATTCTGAATTGGGCCGCGAGGTCAAGGCCGTGATGGTCAAAGGCGCTTTGGTTTCGGATGAATTGGTGACCAAGCTCGTGAAGCATAAGGTTGAAGAAGGCCTGGACCTAAAAAAAGGTTTTATGTTCGACGGATTTCCGCGGACGGTCACGCAAGCACAGGACCTGGACCGGATCCTTGAGGGGGTAAAAGCTCCTTTGGATTTTGCCCTGAACCTGGAAGCGGACCTGGAACTTTTGTTGAAACGCCTTACCGGCCGGCGGATATGCCGTAAATGCGGTGCTCTTTTTAACGTGACTTTCAAGCCATCCAAGCAGGCGGGCATTTGCGATGAATGCGGCGGCGAACTTTACCAGCGAACGGACGATAACGAAAGCACCATTGCCTCGCGCATGCAGGTCTATGAGCAGGCTACCGCTCCGATCATTGATTATTACGCCAAACAGCATAAACTTAGGAAGATAGACGCTAATCTTGACGCGGCTGATGTGCGCCGCCTGGCGGCTCTCCTCCTTAAATAAGAGCGGGGGCCTCTGATGAGGACCAGTCAAGGCATTCCCATTAAGAATGCTAATGAAGTTGACATTTTAAGAAAAGCTGGTAGAATTTTAGGTTCTATTGTTACATCGCTGCAAGGCTCTTTAACAAGCGGTATGTCGACGAAGGATGTCGATTGCATTGCCGAAGATTTGATCCGAAAAAACAAGGTGGTTGCGGCCTTTAAAGGTTACCGTGGTTTTCCCGGTGTTGCCTGCGTTTCGATCAATGAAGTGGTGGTGCACGGCATCCCTGGTAAGCGTATCATCAAGGACGGCGATATCGTCAGCCTGGACCTTGGGATCATTTATCAGGGATATTATTCCGATACAGCGGTCACGGTACCGGTGGGAAATATTACGCCGGAAGCCAGGCGCCTTCTCGAAGTGACCGAGGCATCGCTCTTTCGCGGTATCGAGCAGGCCACGGTCAAGAACAGGCTCTCTGATATTTCTTTTGCAGTGCAGAGTTTTGTGGAGATGCACGGTTTTTCCGTGGTAAGGGACTTTGTCGGCCACGGGATCGGTCGGGCCTTGCATGAGGAACCCGAGATCCCCAATTATGGCCGGCCTGGACAGGGCCCGCTGCTGGAGGAGGGTATGGTGTTTGCCATCGAGCCGATGGTCAATACGGGCACACACCGCACCAGGATCCTCAGTGATGGATGGACAGTCGTGACGGAAGACAGCAAACCCTCCGCGCATTTTGAGCACACGGTGGTCATCACATCCAAAGGTCCGGAGATATTGACTAAAATCAAGGATTAGCGAACCTTGGCCAAAGAAGATCTTATAGAAGTAGAAGGAACGATCGTAGAAGCATTGCCGAATGCCATGTTTCGTGTTGTGCTGGAGAACCAGCATCTGGTATTAGCGCACGTGTCAGGAAAGATCAGGATGCATTTTATCCGTATCCTGCCGGGAGACAAGGTCAAATTGGAATTATCGCCTTACGATTTAAACCGGGGGCGTATCACGTTTCGATTAAAGTAAAGGATCCTTTATGAAGGTCAAGTCATCAGTCAAAAGAATTTGTTCAAGCTGTAAAATCGTCCGTCGTAACCGGGTGGTGCGGGTCATCTGCTCCAATCCGAAACACAAACAAAGACAAGGATAGAAGAATGCCCAGAATTTTAGGTATCGATTTGCCTAAGGAAAAAAGGATTGAAGCAGCCCTGCCGTATATCTTCGGCATCGGCCCGACGAGAAGCCGCCAGATCCTGGCCAAAGCCGAGATCAGCGGGGATAAGCGCGCCAAGGACCTGACGGAAGAGGAGATCTCCAGGATCACGGGTATCGTGCAGAAAACTTATGTCACCGAAGGTGACTTGCGCCGTGAGATCAACGAGAACGTGCGCCGCCATATGGAGATCGGCACCTACCGCGGCCTTCGCCACCGCAAAGGACTGCCGGTCAGGGGCCAGCGTACCAAGACCAACGCCCGTACACGCAAAGGCAAGAAACCCGTCGTGGGCAATATCATCAAAAAAGAAGCGGCCCCGGCTAAGGCGGCCCCTAAGAAAGCGTAACAGGATAAAAATTTATGACCAATAAACCGGAAGCCCCTAAGCAAGAGCAAAACCAAGTTGTCAAGAAACCTATCAAGAAAAAGAAGAACCTTAAAGGTGTAACTTCCGGGATCGCGATGATCCAGGCCACCTTTAACAATACCATTGTGACCATTACGGACAAGCAGGGCAATACCATTGCCTGGGCTTCGCCTGGATTGGTGGGCTTCCATGGTTCCAAGAAATCAACGCCGTTCGCGGCACAGATCGCCTCCACGGATGCCGCCCGCAGGGCCAAGGAAGTGGGCCTTGTCAGCGTAGATGTGCTGGTCAAAGGGCCTGGTTCAGGCCGTGAGTCCGCGATCCGCGCGCTGGTTGCCGCCGGTCTGCATGTGACTTCGATCAAAGATGTGACACCGATCCCGCACAACGGGTGCCGTTCACGCAAGAAACGCAGAGTTTAACATACACACATCGTCACTCCCCAAGGGGAATCCATTTGAATGGATACGGCGGCCCGCGCTGGTGTGACAAAAATGGGAAAGGATTTATAACATGGGTCGTGATTTAGGACCAGATTGCCGTCTTTGCAGACGTGAAGGTGAAAAGCTTTTTTTGAAGGGTACCCGCTGCTATTCGCATAAATGCGCGGTTTCCCGCCGTGAGTATGCTCCCGGCCAGCATGGCGCCAAGAAATCCAAGCTCTCGAACTTCGGTATCCAGCTGCGCGAGAAGCAGAAGATCAAACGCATTTATGGCGTTTTGGAAACCCAGTTCCGCAATTACTTTTTGAAAGCCACCGCCATCAAGGGCGTTACCGGCCATATCCTGATGCAATTTTTGGAGCGCCGCCTGGACAGCATCCTGTTTAACAGCGGTTTTGCCAAGTCCCGTACCGATGGCCGTCAGATCGTCAGCCATAACCATGTGTCCGTCAATGGCCGTCGTGTCAATATCGCCTCTTTTCTGGTCAAGCCCAATGATATCGTCGAGATCAAGACCGACAATAAAATGGTCGACCAGGTCAAGATCAATGTCGAGACCACCAAGGAGCGTAAACCGCCCGCTTGGCTCGAAGTGGACAGTGCTAATTTGAAAATAAAGGTCGTGCGCATGCCGACACGTGCGGACGTGACCTTCACCGTCAATGAACAGCTCGTTGTTGAGTTGTATTCCAGGTAAAAACCCTTATTAACTCGTATGACCCCCGGCGGCTCGCCGGGCGGGGACATAAAACTTCAAGGAGAGCATTATGGGTGTCAAGTGGCGCGATTTTCAAATGCCAAAACGCTTAGATTGCGAAGAGGCAAGCTATACAAATACGTACGGTAAATTCGTGGCTGAGCCATTTGAGCGCGGCTATGGCGTGACTTTGGGCAATTCGTTGCGCCGCATTCTTTTGTCATCCATTGAAGGCTCTGCGGTGACCTCCATCCGTATCGAGGGGGTTTCCCATGAATTCGCAACTTTACCCGGCGTCATGGAATCAGTGACGGAGATCGTGCTTAATATCAAAGCCCTGGTCGTCCGTTCCCATTCCAAGACCCCGAAGACCGTTTATATCAAGGCCAACAAGAAGGGCGATATCAAGGCCCGTGACATCATTTCCGATGAGATCATCGAGATCCTGAACCCTGAACATCACCTTCTGACCCTGACCCAGGACATCCCGTTCAATATGGAACTGGAAATTTCCCGCGGCCGTGGTTATGTGCCTGGCGATCAGAATAAAAAAGAGGGCACACCGGTAGGTACCCTGGCGGTGGATTCCATTTTCACCCCCATTACCAAGGTGAATTTCACGGTTGAAAATTGCCGTGTCGGTCAACGCACGGATTATGACCGCGTCCTTATCGAAATTTTCACCAATGGCGCCATTAACCCCAAAGAAGCCTTGCTTTACGGGGCCAATATCTTACAGCGCCATCTGGACGTTTTTGTGGCCTATGGCCAGCTTCCTGAAGAGGAAGAGGTCGAAGAGGAGATCTCCGCCGAGGAAGAGGCTTTGTACGGCAAGCTGCGTCTGCCGATCTCAGAGCTCGAACTTTCTGTTCGTTCTTCCAACTGCTTGAAAGACGCCAATATCAAGACCATCGGCGATCTGGTCAGGCGTCAGGAAATTGAACTGCTGGAATTCCGCAATTTCGGCAAAAAATCGTTAACAGAGATCCAGGACATCCTCAAAGCCATGGGCTTGAGCCTGGGTATGAAGGTTGACACCAAAAAATTAAGGGTCAAGTAATATGAGACACGCCTACGCAGGTAACCGTTTAAGCCGTAATCAAAGTTTGAGAAAAGCGACCATGCGCGATATGGCAAGGTCCATATTGGTGCATGAGCGTATCTGTACGACCCGTGCCAAAGCTAAAGAAGCCAGGAAATTTATCGAGAAGCTTATCACCCTCGGTAAAACAGACTCCTTAGCTGCGCGTCGTCGTGCATTTGCGATCCTCTGCGACCACAGCATGGTCTCTGACCTGTTTACCAAAACAGCACCGCGTTTTAAAAACCGCAAGGGTGGATATACGCGTATTATCCCGTATGTCCAGCGTGCCGGCGATAATGCTGAATTGGCATTTTTGGAGTTAACGGAAAAGAGCCGCGAGATCATCACTAATCAAAAGCGCGTCAAGGCCGTTAAGGAAGAGGGCAAAGATAAAGGTAAAGCCAAGGAAGCCGCAGATGTCAAAACAGTTTCCGAAGCTGAAACCAAGCCTGTAGCACCGGCAGCCGCAGAGAAGCCTGGTCATTCCAAGGCGGATGTCAAGACGACACCCAAAGCCAAGGCCAAGCCAACCGGCATCAAGAAGCTCTTTAACCGTAAGGTCGGTTCAGAATAAAAAAGGTGACAGGTACATTATTCCTGTCAGCTACGTAATTTAGCCCCGTCCAACAGGACGGGGCTTTTTTATTGCCAAAAAGGTGACAGGCACATTTTTGTTTTAAGGCTGTTTAGCCAAAAAATGTACCTGTCACCTTTTCTTTGGCTCGGTCAGTCTTGTTGGAGCCTGTAAAGAAATAAGATGACATGAGTTTAAGAAATAAACACCCCCTGTGAATTTAATAGATTCGCAGGAGGTTTTTTATTTTTTTCTTAATTGCTTTCCATGTTGATGACGCTTAAAATCAATTGGTGGGATCATAAAAATTGAGATATTATTAAATGAAATTCATTAAAAAAACCTTTAGCTTGATCTGTTTATTATTATTGTGTGTTACACAAGCAGGTTGTGGCTTGATCGAGCTGCCTTTTGATCTCCTTGGTTCTGCTGTTAGTACTGCCGTTAGTGCTGGTTTAGCGTATGGCCCCACAGCCGCTCCATTTTTTATGTAATGAGAAGCGAATGGATAACCTGATCAAAAGAACCATTGTTGGATCTATCCAGCTTATTACTGGCTTAGGGATCATGCTTTTTGCACCTACTTGGACATTTGATTATTGGCAGGCATGGATTTACTTGTTCATCTTTGGTTCATCAGTTGCGCTGATCTTCATTTATTTGTATAAGAATGATTCAAAATTGCTCGAAGGACGATTAAAAAGGACAGAGAAAGAAAAAAGCCAGAAACAGGTACAGTTTTATATCTACTTTTTATACATCACTTTATTTGTTTTTTCTTCACTTGATCATCGTTTTTTGTGGTCCAATGTCCCGTTTTTAGTTGTGATAGGAGGGGACGTTTTAGTCTCACTTGGTTATCTCATCATCTTTATTGCACTTAAAGATAATACATTTGCCGCTGCTACCATTGAGCTCACCTCTGATCATAAAGTTATTTCAACAGGCATATATGCACTTGTTCGTCATCCCATGTATTCAGGGGCAATTGTTTTGCTTTTGGGTACACCTCTTGCTTTGGGATCATGGTGGGGGCTGATTATTTTCTTTTTAATAACGTACGCTATAAAGGTGAGGCTTCTTGATGAAGAGAAGTTTTTGTCCCAAAATTTAACCGGTTATAGTGAGTATTGTCAAAAAACCCAATATCGTCTGATGCCATTTATTTGGTGATGAAGTGTGTGCTATTATTTTAATTGTATGTTATTTGTGGGATAACTATAATCAAGTATTATTTGTGAAAGGCTAATTATTATAAGGAGATTTATGAGAATATACTTGGTTGCATTGATGTGCTTTGTCCTTTCAGGATGCGTTAGCACATATGTTATAAAAGAAGTTCAGGTCAAGAAGGATGCGAATGGAAAAGTGATCGAAACGATTGACACTGAACGTACAATTCAGCGAGGAGTTACGAAGGGCGTGCAATTTGATTATTTAAAGAATAAACAAGGTGATCCATCGTCTACAATTATTTATTACTAAAAATACCCTCTTAATTAATGCGAAATGGTGGCGACACGTAACTTAATTCAGGGATCGTGATGCCCAAAAAGCTCGTTAGAAAATGCTGCATCTGCAAAAAGCCTGTTTTCTCAATCAAATCAAAGTATTGCCGTGTCTGTTCTCATTTCAGCGCCAGGATGTCCGATGAGCGGTTTCCGCCCAAGACCCGCGGGGAGCTCTGGAGTGATGGTGCCGCACCTGAAATTGGGACAGGGCAGGATAAAGGTCAAATGAAGAAGATTTTGGTTCTTATCATTCTTATTTATTTTGTTCCCGCATTGTTTGGGGCTGCCGATGGCCAAACTTTGGGATCTAAGCCGAAGGAAAACCCCTGGTATAAATTGTTTGATAAGGAAGAATATATTACTGATTTTAATTTAAACGCGGGGGCATCCCGATCGATCACCATTGATTCAAATAAAGAGATCATGGTCGGTTTCAGGTCTAATGTGGCCCCTGAAGTCTTTGATGCCTATGTCCGTCAGAATAT
>CAZFON010000022.1:0-12090 GCA_964520185.1 uncultured Planctomycetales bacterium
TTCAGGCATGTGGCAATTCCATCATGTGCCGGTTTCGATGGGTGCCACGGGGGACGTGTATGCCAGGGCCCTGGTCAGGCGTCAGGAAGTCATCAGGTCCCTGGAATTTTTGCTCAGGGTCTTGCCGTCCATGCCCACGGGCGAGATCTTCAGGGCTCCGGGTCCGTTAAGGCCGGAAGCTCTTGCCGTGTCCATGGTGGAAGGATGGCGCGGGGAGATCATGCATGTGGGCATGAGCGATAGCCGGGGGGGCTTTGCGCGTTATAAGATCAAAGACCCGTCGTTCCATAATTGGTTTGGGTTGGCATGGGCCTGCCGCAATCAGGAGATCTCGGATTTCCCTTTGTGCAATAAAAGTTTTAATTTGTCTTATAGCGGGCATGATTTATAAATGAGAGGGAGTTCAACATATGTTCAAGATCCTTAAAACACGTTTTAAGCAAGGTTGCAGGACCATGCTTTTTCCCAAAGCGCCGGCACCTGCGTTGCCTTCGCGCTACCGCGGCCGGCCCATTGTCGCAGGGCAGGATGAAAGCGTAGATATGGGCAAGATATCCTTTGATCCTGAAAGCGGCATTACCTATTCCAATGATTACCGGATGGCCGCTTCCCGGCGGGAAGATTTGGTCCTCTCCAAAGACCGCCAGATGGTGTTGGCAGGGGCCCTGAACGACAAAATGCTTAAAATTTTTGGCCGTTCGCTTAAGCTAAGACAAGTTTCAGCCGGAGGATGCAATGCCTGCGAGCTGGATATCAATGTTTTGAATACTCCGGTCTGGGACCTTAGCCGTTTTGGTATCCAATTCGTGGCGTCCCCCCGTCATGCGGACGGCATTGTTGTCACCGGTCCCATCACCCGCAACATGCGGGAGGCCCTGCTTAAGACCTATGAAGCTATTCCTGAACCCAAGATCGTTATCGCGGTAGGGGGGTGTGCCATTTCAGGAGGCATATTTAGGGAAAGTCCCCAGGCTTCCCAAGGCCTGGATACCATCATTCCGGTTGACCTGTATATCCCCGGCTGCCCGCCGCATCCTTTGACCATCCTGGACGGCTTATTGCGTTTACTGGACAGAATCCCTAATAAGGATTTGACAAATTAGCCATCTTTGCGGAAAATGGTAATGATCATCATTGAAAAGCCGCTGCCTTTTCACCCAGCCCTTCGAACTTAAACTATAGGGGGATAAGAACATGGCAAGTATCAATAATACGGAATTATTAAAAGATAAAGATGTTTTGGACGAGATCAACAGGTACAAATGGCTGGAAAGCGAGAAGGCAGGCAGAGATATCGGTTTTGAAAAGGCCTCCAGGGAATGGATCAACGCTTTCTCTAAGCAATATTTCGCCCAGCATCCCGGTAAATCATTTGGTCTTTGGTTCAAATCGCAACCCATCTACGACATTCTGAATAAAGAAATAAGAATACTGTAGGCTGGTTCCCAAATTACCAGGGTTTTAACAAGTCCCCCCTCCAACAGCCTCGGGTTCATTAAATATTCCCTTTTATGGGGAATATGGTATACTCTTTTGAATTTTACGTAATATTTATAATATTGTAAAATAGTCATTATATAAGGTGAATGATGCGCGCTGCTGTTATCGATATCGGTTCCTCCACCATCAAGCTCCTGATCGCTGAAAGCCACGGGGAAGATGTCAAGATCATCGAATCTTTCAAGAACCTTATCCCCTTGGGCAAGCACGTATTTATCAAAGGCCGTATCCCGCAGACCATCATCAACCAGACGGCCGCGGTCCTGCAGAAATACAACGAATCCCTCAAAGAGTATGAAGTCGAGAACGTTGTGGTCATTGCCACGACCGCCGTGCGCGAGGCGCGTAACCGCGATATCTTCCTTGATACGGTCCTGCGTAAGACAGGGTTCAAGATCGATGTGCTTAACGCGGGGGATGTGGTTTATTATATCGATTATTTCCTCAGCCATAAATTAAAGAAGACCTACCCGGTGGACAAGAAAAACCTTCTGATAGCAGAGCTTGGGGCAGGCTCCCTGGACATTTCGGTCATGGAAAAGGGCCTGACCCTGATGAATATCGGCTTTCCCATTGGTACCCTGCGCCTTTCCCAATTCATGGAGACCCTGGACGGCTCCCTTCAGGAAGTGCATGAAGCTACCGAAGAATATATCGAGAACGAGATCCTGTCCCTTCATAAGAACAATACTAATTTGAATATCGACGATATCATCCTCATCGATGAAAATTACTCGGTATTTATCCAGAATGTGCTGCCAAACAAGCGCCGCGACTCGGATTTTTTTAAATTCAAAGCTTCAGAAGCGCAGGAATTGCTGGACCTTTTAAGGCAGATGAACGCCGAGCAGATCGCCAATACCTATAATATCCCGGCGGATATTGCCTCGACCATCACCGGATTTGCCATCATCCTCAACACCCTGTTCAAATTAAATAAGAACGAGTATGTCTATATCCTGGAGGCTTCCTTGTCCGAGGCCATCCTGGCGCATTTGCTCTTCAAGTTTGATACGGCGGAAGGGGACAATAAGTTAAGCCAGCTGATCTCTGTGGCGCATTTTCTTTGCCGTAAATACGGCATGGATTTAAACCACCTTAAACATGTGGCCTCCGTGACCGACCAGCTTTTTGGGGCCTTCAAGGAAATTTTGGGGTTGGAAGAAGAACACCGCCTGTATTTACTGTTGGCTTCCTATCTGCACGATATCGGGATGTTCGTCAACAACCGTTCGCACCATAAACACAGCGAGTATATCATAAGCTCCCTGAACCTCTTCAGGCTCACCGAGCATGAGATCAACATCATCGCCTGTATTGCCCGCTATCACCGTCGTTCGGCGCCCTTGAAATCACATTTGCTTTACAATTCCCTGGCCTCGGCTGAGCAGATCCTGGTGCAGAAATTAAGCGCGCTCTTGCGCGTGGCCAATGCCCTGGACCGTTCGCATAAGCAGAAGATCAAGAAGCTGGAAGTCAAGTTCAATGCCGCAGGGGATGCCACGATCGGCGTTTATACGCACGAGAATTTTTTGCTGGAAAAGGAAAATTTCCTGGAAAAGAAGGAACTCTTCGAAGAGATCACCGGTAATAAACTCACATTAACTGTAAAAGAACAAGAATAAGACCGGTCCATGGACCTTAAAGAGAAATTTATCCACAGGGATATAAGCTGGTTGGAGTTCAACCAGCGGGTGCTGGAAGAGGCGGCCGATGAGCGTAACCCGCTCCTGGAACGCATCAAATTCCTGGCCATCTTTACCAGCAATCTGGATGAATTCTTCATGGTCCGGATGTCCGGGGTAAAAAAGCTCCTGTCTTCCGGTTACAATAAGCGTGATCAGTTCGGGCTTTATCCCCAGGAGCTTTTTACGGAGATCAAGACGCGGGCCGATGCCCTGGTCGGAAAATTTTACGAAATTTACAAAGGTTCGGTCAGGGATGCGCTGGAGGCGGAGAAGATCTTCATCAAAAAGCCGGGGGAGCTCAATGAGGAACAGCAGAAATATGTGAAGCGTTTCTTTGAGACCACCCTTTATCCCATCATCACTCCCATGGCCGTGGATGGAGGTCATCCTTTCCCGGTCTTGCCTTCGCGCACCATTGCCTTTGCGGTCAGTATCATCCGCGGCGACAAAAACCATCTGGCCATCATCCCCATCCCCAAAGCCGTGTCCCGTTTGTTGAAGGTCCCGGCGGAAGGCGATGAATCGGTGTATGTGCTCATCGATTATCTCATCAAGGAAAACCTGGAACAATTTTTCAAAGGCTATAAGATCCAGGACGCCTCGCTTTTCAGGGTCTTGCGCGACAGCGAGCTGGAAGTGGACGAAGGCTTTGCGCCGGACCTGCTTAAGGCCCTGGAGAAGGAATTGAAAAAACGTCCCAGCGCCAAGACCGTGTACCTGCAGATGGAAAAAGGGACCACCCCGGAGCTTCTCGAAGTGCTCTGCAGCGGCATCGATTTTCCTAAAGAAGAGGTGGTGTTCGCTTCTTCCGACCTGGACCTTACCTTTCTTTATGACCTGTATGCCTGGGATGATAAACCGCATCTGCGCTATCCCACTTTCACGCCGTCCAAACCGGCCTATGAAAATATCTTCGATAAGATCAAGGACGAAGATTTTATCATTCACGTGCCTTACCAGTCTTTTATGCCGACCAGCGACCTTATCAGCACCGCGGCCAAGGACCCGGATGTGTTGGCCATCAAGATGACCCTATACCGCACCAATGAGGATTCCGCTATTATCAAGGCCTTGATGGAGGCGGCCAAAAACCGCAAGCAGGTCACCGTGGTGGTGGAGATCAAGGCCAGGTTCGAAGAGGAGAAAAATATCCAGTGGTCGCGTGAGCTGGAGCAGGCCGGCTGCCACGTGATCTACGGGATCGCGGGCCTGAAGATCCATTCCAAGATGACCCTGATCGTGCGTAAGGAAGAAGGCCGCATCCGCCGTTATGTGCATCTGGCAACAGGTAATTACAATGAAAAGACAGCCAGGATCTATACGGACATCGGTTATTTTACCGCCAATGACGATTTCGCCCGGGATATTGCGGACGTCTTTAATGTTATCACCGGTTATTCCCTGCCCAGTCCCTGGAAACGGGTGATCTCCTCGCCCCATGATTTGCGTAAATATTTTTTTGATCTGATCGATAAAGAGATCGAGGCCCAGCAAAAACACAAGAACGGCCTGATCATCGCCAAGATGAACGCCCTGGAAGACACCCAAATTATCGAAAAATTATATGCGGCTTCCCAGGCGGGTGTTAAAATCAGGCTGATGGTGCGGGGCATTTGCTCCCTTGTCCCGGGGGTGGAGTCTTTAAGTGAGAACATCGAAGTGCGCAGTATCGTGGGGCGCTTTCTGGAGCATTCGCGTATTTTTTATTTCAATAATAACGGCTCTGCCCGGGTCTTTTTGTCCTCTGCAGACTGGATGACGCGCAACCTGGATAGGCGTATCGAGCTTCTTTTTGAGATCACCAAGCCTGAGATCAAAAGCCATCTGCAGTTTATTCTGGAAAATCATCTGAAGGACACCCGTAAGGCCAGGATGCTTCGAAGCAGCCGCAATTACAGCCATATTAAAAAAGAAGGCGAGACCTTCGACGTGCAGGAATATTTCATCAATCATTACACGAGATAACCTTTGGATTACTACATCGGCATTGACATAGGGGGCACCAAGATCTCCGGGGCATTGGTCTCAGCATCGGGGAAGATCATCTGCCGCAACAAGACAGCCACTCCCAAAAGGGTCAAGCCCAAAGAGATCTACACCTGTGTGACCGATGCCATTGATGATCTTATCCACCAGGACGGCGTTAAGTCTTCTTCCATAAAAGGTATAGGTGTCGGTGTCCCGGGCATTGTGGATACCCGCCATCACCAGATCTTGGCAGCTCCCAATATCGCCCTCACCGGTTTTCCATTAAGCCCTTTTTTAAAACGCAAATACCGCAAGCGGGTGATCATGGCCAATGATGTGAATGCCGGCCTTGTAGGCGAGGCCTGGCTGGGGGCCGCTAAGGTCCTCTCGCAGGTGGTGGGGCTTTTCCCCGGCACAGGGGTGGGGGGAGCGGTCATCACCGACGGGAAACTGCTGTTGGGTTCTCAGGGTGCCGCCACGGAATTAGGCCATATGATCATGAAAGTGGATGGGCCGCTGTGCCATTGCGGTAATCGTGGCTGCCTGGAGGCCATGACCAGCCGCTGGGCCATTGAGCGTGATATCCGCCTGGCTGTAAAGGCAGGGAGAAAGACGGCCATCCTCAAGCTCAACAACGGAAAATTAAACATGATCAAAAGCCGGATCTTAAAAGAGGCTTTGATCAAGAATGATCCGGTGGTCAGGTCCATCATGACCCAGGCTGCCGTGAACTTAGGCAGGGCATCCGTTTCTTTAAACCATATCTTCAACCCGCAGGCCATTATTTTTGGCGGAGGCGTTATCAAGGCTTGCGGTTCCTTTATTCTTCCCATTGTCGATAAAGAGATCAAAGCAGATCCTTTCTTTAAAAAGTTCAATGCCTGCCGCGTCCTAGCCTCAACATTAGGTGACGATGCTGTTATGCTGGGTGCCGCCCGCTTGGCCGGGGGTCTTTAAAATTACGGGCTGCCGGTTGCATTTTATTATCTGCGTATGTAAAATAGCTATTCAAGGAGGCTCCTCATGTCCTTATCAAAAGTGTTTTTGTTGATCTTAGCGGGAGCATTCGTGGCAACGTCCAGGGGGTATGGCCAGCAGCTGGACAATCAGGTGCAAACCATCGCCGGGACAGTGACTTACGTGGATGTGGCGGCCCAAGTCGTGGGCATAAAGACCAAAAAAGGCCTGATGGCTTTCCAGATCGCCGCCGAATCGGATTTGTTGCGTTTTGCCCACCATATCACCTCCATAGAAATTGAAAAAGGCGATCCTGTCATCATCCAGTACGAAAGCCTGCCTTTCGGTAAAAATGACATCATCAGGCTGGTGGATAAAAAACCGGATCCCCCGAGCCATCCCCTGAACTTTTTTAAACAATAAGAGCAATGGAAAAAACAGCCGGATATTTTCTTTTCAGCGCTTTTTTTATGTTGATTCCTCCGGGCTTGGCCCAAAACCAGAATGACAATGGCGTGCTTGTTTCCCCGCCCGTAGGCAGCCAGGTTTCACGGCAAAGCGGCACTGGTCTTATTACGGGCAATACGGATAGTAACAACGCCTCCAATGTTCCGTCCGATCAGGCGGCCGGCGCCTCACGGCAACCCAGGAACCAGGTTAAAAAATATGCCTCGCCTACGGATGAGATCGTGGTCAAGGCCACCAACATGCTGATTTCCGAATTGAAGGCCAATATGAAACTGACCCAGGATCAGATGACCGCTGTCCGGCCCATCATCGCCAACAACATCGCCGATGTCAGGAACCTCCAGCAGAGCCTGCAATACGGCGAGATCGACAGCAGCGCCATGAACAGCCAACGGCAGCAATTGACCGAGATCGAGAACGAGGAATTGAACTCTGTACTTACCCCGGACCAAATGAAGATTTGGATAGACATGCAAAACTATCCGGCCCGCAAGAACAGCGGACACCGTTAACATCTCCCACCTTCTATTGACGAGGATTACTCTTAAGATTAGAATACTTATTTAAACAGGAGGGTTTTCATGAAAGAGAAAGTCATTGAAGCGGCTGGAAAAACATGGCGTTTTCTGGGCCAGAACGGCCAGGCCAATGTCAGCCAATTGGCCAAGGACATGAAAGAAAAGGATGAGATCGTGCTTCAGGCCCTGGGGTGGTTGGCCCGGGAAGACAAGATCGATTATACGATCAAGAACCGGCGTACCTTTGTTTCTTTGGTGGAATCGGAAATGCGCGCTTTTAATGCGGTAGTTTATAACATCGCCCAGCCGGCTTCGGTCGGCTCTAACAACGGCAAGCCTAAGGCCAAAAAGTAAAGCGTGTCAGGGATTTAAGTACTTCAAGTGAGTGGGGTGTCTACGTTGAACAGGTTCATCTGCATCCATGGTCATTTTTACCAGCCTCCCAGGGAAAATCCATGGCTGGATGAAGTCGAAGTGCAGGATTCTGCTTATCCTTATCATGATTGGAATGAGCGGGTGACGGCTGAATGTTACGCGCGCAATGCGGCCGCGCGTATTTTAGACGACAATCACCGGATCATCGACATCGTCAATAATTATTCCAAGATCAGCTTCAATTTTGGGCCCACCCTTTTATCCTGGATCCAGGAAAAGGAGCCGGACATTTATGCGGCCATCCTCGAAGCTGACCGTATCAGCCAGCAACATTTCTCCGGCCACGGCAGTGCGATGGCCCAGGTCTATAACCATGTGGTCATGCCTTTGGCCAATGCGAGGGACAAGCGCACCCAGATCATTTGGGGCATCAAGGATTTTGAGTCACGCTTTAAGCGGAAACCCGAAGGCATGTGGCTGGCGGAAACCGCGGTGGACTTAGAGTCGCTCGACATCATGGCCGAGCAGGGCATCAAGTTCACGGTTTTGGCGCCCCATCAAGCCAGGCGCATCAAGAACGGCGGACAGGAAATGCTCTGGCAGGACGTCTCCGCGGCCAAGGTCGATTCGCGGGTGCCTTACCTCTGTCATTTGCCGTCGGGTCGCCAGATCACGATCTTTTTCTATGACGGACCGACCGCCCTGGGAGTCGCTTTTGAGGGGCTTCTGAATAACGGCGAGCAATTTGCCCGGCGTTTGTCCGATACTTTCAGCGTGGGCAACCCCAATGCCCAACTGGTCAATATCGCCACCGATGGGGAGTCCTATGGTCATCACCATAAATTCGGGGACATGGCCCTGGCCTATGGCTTGCATTATATCGAAAGCCACCACCTGGCACGCCTGACTGTTTACGGCGAGTTCATGAAAAAATTCCCTCCCACTAGAGAAGTTGAGATCGTGGAAAACTCCTCCTGGAGCTGCGTGCACGGCATCGAGCGCTGGCGTTCCGACTGCGGTTGCTCGACCGGAGGCCAGGTTGGTTGGAACCAGCGGTGGCGCGCCGGCTTGCGCCAGTCCCTGGACTGGTTGCGGGATGAGATCATTCCGCTTTATGAAAAGCAGATGGGCTCTTTTACCAACGATCCCTGGGGCGCGCGCGACAGGTACATCGAGGTGATTTTGGACCGTAACGAAGAGAACATGGCGCAGTTTTTGTTGGGCCTGGCCGGACGGCCTCTGAAGGAAGAGGAGAAGATCAAGATCCTCAAGCTTTTGGAAATGCAGACCAATGCCATGCTGATGTATACTTCCTGCGGCTGGTTTTTCAATGAAATATCCGGTATCGAGACCGTGCAGGTCCTGAAATATGCGGCGCGCGCCATCCAATTGGCCCAGGATGTCTCTTCGGTGAACCTTGAAGAAGGGTTTGTTTCCCGGTTGGCCTCCGTGCAAAGCAATGTCCCTGAATTAAAGGACGGCGCACAGATCTACCGCGCCATGGTCAAACCTTCCGTCGTCGATCTTTTGCGCGTAGGGGCCCATTACGCGATGACCTCCCTTTTCGAGCAATACGCTCCCAAGACCAACATGTACAGCTATACGGTCAAAAGCGACCAGTATGACCTTAAGGAAGCAGGAAGATTAAGGCTGGTGGTCGGACGCGCCATGGTGCGTTCCAAAGTCACCTGGGAGCAGGCCTCGATATGTTTTACGGTCCTGCATTTGGGGGACCATAATTTCATCGGCGGAGTTGATTATTTGGGCCCGGAAGAGTTTACCAAAATGCACACCCTGATGATGAATGCTTTTTTGGAAAGCGATATCCCCAGCGTGATCGGGATCATCAAGGATTATTTTAAGTATCACAATTATTCGTTATGGCACCTCTTTAAAGAGGAGCAGCAGAAGATCCTCAACCAGGTGCTGTCCTCCACGATGGAGGATATCGAGACGAGTTTTAGGCAGATCTATGACCACCATTATCCCTTGATGCAGATAAAGAACGAGATCAGCCTCCCCCTGCCGCGCATGCTCATGACCGTGGTGGAATTTGTGCTTAACCGTGACATCAGCCTGGCGCTGGAAGCCGAGGACGTGGATATCAAACGTTTCAGGCAATTGGTCGAGGAGATGAAACGCTGGTCGTTCAAGCGTGATCATGCCAATTTCGCATTCCTGGCCTCCCAGCGCATCAGCAGCCTGATGAAACGCCTGTCGGAATATCCCGATAATATTCATCTGATTGAAAAGATCATCATCATTTTGGAACTTTTGGGGCAGTTGAATTTGGATCTGGACTTATGGAAGGCCCAGAATATTTATTTTGCCATGGGGCGGGGGATTTATCCTGATGTCGCGGCCCAGGCAGGGACCGATGAGTTGTCCGGACGCTGGGTGAAATTTTTTGAACGTTTGGGCGAGATCTTAGAGGTCAAGGTCGCTCCGTCACTTACGGCAGGTAAAAATGTCTAAACGCCACAGTGGTATTTTATTACACATCACCTCTCTTCCTTCCAAATATGGCATCGGGGACTTGGGTTCTTTTGCTTATGCTTTTGTCGATTTTTTGGCTGCAAGCGGACAAAAGTACTGGCAGATCCTGCCCATCAATCCAACCGACGGCATCAACGGTAATTCCCCTTACAGTTGTTCCTCGGCTTTTGCCGGCAATCCACTTTTGATCAGCCCGGAGATGATGGTCATCGAAGGTTTCCTGAAGGCCTCGGATATAAAAATACCGTCGGGTTTAACGGAAGACAGGGTGGATTATCCCAAGGTGGAGCTGTTTAAAGCAAGGACCTATAATGCAGCCTGGCGGCGTTTCCAAAAAGAGGGCGACCGTCAGCTTTTCGAGGAATTTATCAAGGCCGAGCACTATTGGCTGGAAGATTTTGCCCTGTTTACGGTCATCAAGGCCCTTCGGGGCGGCCGCAGCTGGAATGAATGGCCCAAGGCCCTGAAGACCCGCCGGCCTTCCACCTTGCAAGATTTTGCCCGTCGCAACCATGCCGCCATCGAGCAGGTCAAGTTCGTCCAGTACATGTTTTTCCGGCAATGGCGTAAGCTTAAAAGTTATGCCAACAGCAAGGGCATTGACATCATCGGGGATATCCCCATCTATGTCAATTATGACAGTGTTGAGGTCTGGCGGCATCCGACCTTTTTTCAGATCGACGGCGAAGGGAATTTGAAATTCATCAGCGGATGTCCTCCGGATTATTTTTCCAGGACCGGCCAGCGCTGGGGCAATCCGGTGTATAATTGGGCGAATTTGAAAAAAGTCAATTACAGCTGGTGGATCGAGCGCATTGCGCACGATTTGGAGATGTTCGACCATCTGCGCATTGATCATTTCCGCGGCTTTTGCGGTTTTTGGCAGATCCCGGCCCATGAAAAACTGGCGGTCTTCGGCCGCTGGGCCAAGGGTCCGGGGGCGCATTTTTTCAGGATGCTTTCCAAGCGTTTTGATCCGCTTCCCATCATTGCCGAGGATTTGGGCGAGATCACGCCTGATGTCCCGGAACTTATGAGAAAATTCGGTTTTCCCGGCATGCGGGTCCTGTTGTTCGCTTTCAACGGTGATATTTACGGTAATCCACATGTGCCTGCGAATTATTCCGTGCATTGCGTGGCGTACAGCGGCACCCATGACAACAATACGATCCAGGGCTGGTATAACAAGGAGGCCAAGCCGCATGAGAAGGCCAATATGTACAGGGTCCTGCAGAAAAAATTTACTCCCCGGAATTTACACTGGACCATGATCGAGGTGCTGATGCGCTCCCGGGCGGAAGTTGTCATCATTCCTATGCCTGATTTTCTTGGATTAGGTGAGGAGGGCCGCATGAATACGCCGGCCACCAAGGTCAATAATTGGGGATGGCGGCTGAAGGCCGGAAGCCTGGCTCCGCCGCTGGCTCAAAAGATCGGGCGTCTTGTGAAAAAAACAGACAGAACGAATTATTAGGAACCTTGACAAGGAGGAGGGATGAACAAATTTCAGTCGACCTTGGTTCTTTTGTTGATCTTAGCCGGACTGGTTGTCGGCGCTAAGGTTTTTTTGATACGTTCCCAATCCCATGCCAATGGGCAAGATGAGCGTGCCAAGGGCAACCCCCAGGCCCGCGTCAAGATCATTGAATACATCGATTTCCAATGCCCGGCCTGCGCCTATGGCATGAAATATCTAAAAACATTTTTGGACCAGCATCCGAGTGACCTCTATGTCCAGGTAAGGTATTTTCCATTGACCAACATGCATCATCACGCCATGATCAGCGCCACCTACAGCGAATGTGCTTCCCGGCAGGGGAAATTCTGGGCCCTGGAGGACCTGATGATACCCCAGCAGGCCCAATGGGCGGAATTGATAAACCCGGAACCGGTATTTAATGCCATGGCCACCCAAGTGGGCCTGAACATGGACCAGTTAAGGTCCTGCCTGGCTTCGGAAAATACGCGTAAGGTGATCTATGACGAGAAGTCTGTTGGCCAGTCATTGGGGATCACTTCAACACCGACGTATTTTATCAATAATAAGATGGTGGTAGGCACAAAATCCTTACAGGACGAGCTTAAGAATTATTTTCCGGCCGGCTGATCTTATGTACATT
>CAZFON010000023.1:0-11862 GCA_964520185.1 uncultured Planctomycetales bacterium
TGATAACAAAATGGGGATAACCTGCGCGAAGGGATTGCCTATCCCCAGGTCCTGGGTGTCCATATACTCCAGACATCCCCAGCTTTTAAACGGATTCCATAAAGGATAAACGCCATGTAGGATATTTTTGAAATAATAGATGATCCAATAAAAAAAATCCGTGTTGTCGCCGCCCAAAAAGAACCTTCCCACCCATATCTTATTGAGAAAGGCCCATGCAAGGACAGGGACCGCTAAAGCCATCAGCCAGTATTTAAATGATCTAGGAGCAGACATATGGGGAATTATACCTGAGAGCCCGCAGCATTGAAATCAAAAATAAGCAGTGTATAATATAATCTTCTTATGAAATATAGAAAGATCCTGGTTGTTTTCCTCAGCATACTATTTTTTCTGACGGCCTTGACGATTTATCTTAACCGCGTCGTATTCCCCCGTCTCATCAAAAAGATCGCCGTCGAACGCATTGAAGAGGTCCTCAAACGTAAGGTGGAGATCGGTTCCATTCACTTTAACTGGATCAGGGGATTTGTCGTTGATAAGATCAAGATCTACGATAAAAACCCTTCCGGTACAGTCTTTGCCCAGGCCCAGCAGGTGTCTTTCGGCATCCTTTTCTTCCCTGGACTCAAGCATTACCGGATCACCATCCCCTATATCACAGTGCTCTCTCCTTCGGTCCATTTCATACGCACGGCTGCGGATACCTGGAATTTCAGCGATATCCTGCCTGCCTCTTCTGCACCCGCGTCAGGGGCTGCCGCTCCCAAACCTTCCAACCCATCCCCTTTTGAGATCGCCTGGGGAGGCATTTCCATCAGCAATGGGAAATTGCTGGTAGAAGACGCCTCCAAACTGCCCCCCTGGAGCGAATTCTTCGATAATATCAACCTGAAGCTTTCCCTTTCTTATAAAGGGATCAGTTATGATTTCAGCGCGGATATCCCGGGCAAAAAGGGATTGGTGGGTGCTACGGTCTATTACCAGCCCCTTACCCGGAACACCGAGGCCCATATCCATCTTAAAAATATCGACACGGCATCTTATCTGTCCTTGTTCAATATTCCTGATGTGCAGATCAAAAGCGGCAAACTCGAAGATATAGATCTGAACATCAATTACTCGAAGGAAAAAACATCCGCCCAAGGCAATGTGTCCATGAAAGATTTCGACATCACCAGCAATGAGCAAAGCTTCAAAGGGGATGTTGAGATCCGCGGCCTCAATGCGCAATATAAAGAAGGGGACATCTCCGCCCGCGGCCAGATAATTTTGAGCAATATCCAAACCAAGGTCCCTGGGCTTTCCGCCGGAGGAAGCGTGCAGGCCAGGGTCAATGATTTTGAATTCACCAAGCAAGGGGCGACCTTCATCGGCTGGCTCCACGGGCAGCATATCTTTGTGGCCCTCAAAGACCGCCAGGTACAAGTCGAAGAAGCGGACTTGGACAACATTAAAGTAAGGAAAGACAAAGACGGCATCCAATCCGTCGGTGGCTTTACCGTCAAGGGCCTTGTGTGTAAGTGGCCTGACCAGACACTCCAGGGGGACTTTAGCCTTAAAAGCCTGATCATGCACATGAAGGATGAAAACAACATCTGGATGGAAGGAGACCTCCTGGCTGATAATCTTACCGCCGGGATGGCTGAGAAAAGCCTGAAGGGACGGCATATCCAGCTCGAAGGCATCCGTTTGAATATCACCGACCAGAAAAATATTGCGTTGGAAACGAGATTATCCGCAGATCAAATGACCCTTAGCCTTGGGGATAATTTGCAGGCATCGGCTTCGATCAAAACAGACAAAGTTTTGTTCAAATTGGACGAAGGCATGATAAAAATGTCTTCCCATCTTGTTTTTTCACAAAGCAAGCTTGTATTAGACAAAACTAAAACCATTGAAGCCGACCCCCGGCTTGAATTAAACTTGCAAATGCCTTTAAATTCCCCCCAAGAACTGGTCTATAAAGGCTCCATCACCCTTTCCGACGGCAGCTTGAAGGGCTTTGGGCCCTTTAAATCGCTTGAGGGAGTGGAATTGGATGCTGATTTCCAGAACGACCAGGCCAGCATCAATGCCCTTTCACTTAATATCCTTGATACCAATGTCCGCATCAACGGCTCGGTCAAAGATTTTAAAGACCCCCTTCTTAACCTCATCGTTGAGGCGGATGAACTGGATTTGGCCAAGATCAAAGACCTTATGCCCCAACTGGTTTCCCCTTATGGCCTGAATTTCGATGGTGAGGCTTCCCTCAAGGTCAAATTCGAAGGATTGTTTTCTGACCCGCTGGCGGCCAAGGTCCTGGCCGTGGCTACCGTTAAAGGCGCCAATGTCTCAAGCAGCAAATTCAACCAGAAAATCAACAATATCACCGGAATACTTGAAGCCACCACTGATTCCCTTAAATGGCGTGATACGACCGCCATCTATCAGGGAAAAACATACTCCCTTTCCGGCAGCCTGGAAAACTTTAAGAACCCCAAGGTCCTCATGGACCTGGTCGGACCTCAACTGGCTGTTAAGGCAGACCTTGCCAAAAACAATGACCTTATTACCATTAATTCCTTGACGGTAAAATATTTAAACATAGACCTTGAAAGCACCGGGACCGTCACGCTTGTGCAAGGAGATATGCCCCGCTTTGACCTCAATAGCAATGCATCCTTGCTTCTGGAAGATCTGGTCATGCAATTGCCTTCCCCTCAGAAGAAAAGCATCCAGCCTTTACGGCCCACCGGACTTATCAACCTCACGGCCAACCTTAAAGGCAACGGCCTGGATTGGAAGAACTACCTGCTCAATGCCTCTGTTACATGCCCCCTGATGACTATCGAGGGATATAAGCTCAAGGACTTGAAAATGGTCGTCCATCAGCAGGAAGGCATGGTCAAGGACCTGACCTTTAACGGGAATTTTTATGACGGCACCGTACATGCGGTCGGCTCCCTGGATTTGACGGCCAAAGGGATGCCCTTTGAGCTGGCGTTGAACGTCGACAACACGGATCTGCACCAATTGAAAGTAGACTCTCCCTTTAAAATGGAGGAGATCAACGGAAAATTCTTCCTGACCACCCTGACCCACGGCACCTTGGCTGATTTTAAGAATACGTTGACCGGAAACGGCTCTATGGCCATCAGGGACGGCTATTTGGCGGAATTCAATTTATTCAAAGGATTGCTTGGGATCTTAAACGATGCCCTGCGTTTGGGCCAGGTGATGATCACCGACGTGCAAGGCAACTTCACCCTCGCGGATCAAAAGATCAATACCGATAATTTAAGGCTCAGCGGGCCGACCATCGTCTTGTTAAGCAAAGGCTGGGTCAATTTTAACCAGGACTGTGATCTGAATATTACGGTGGATTTGAGCTCAGGGGTGGTGCCGGCCATTGCCCACGACGCTCTTAATACCCTGCAGATCCGCGTCTACGATAAGATCGGCAATCCTAAATTCAAAAAGAAAATATCTGTCCCGCAGGTCATCAACTCACTTCTTAAGAACTTCTTGCAGTGACCCTGTTCAAAAGCAAACGGAATTTTCTCAGGGCCCGGGCCCGGTGGGAAATTTTGGCCTTGAGAGAAGCCGGAAGCTGGCCGAAAGTTTTATTATAACGTTTAACCAGGAATAACGGGTCAAAGCCAAAACCGTTTTGACCGTATTCCTTCGTTGTGATATAACCGCTGCAAGTACCTTGAACAACTCCCATCTCCCTGCCCTTGCGGTCGACCAATGCGACAACACAGCGGTAACGGGCCTGGCGTCTGGACATGGGCAGACCCTTAAGCATGGCGAATAATTTCCTGTTGCGGGCCTTGTCCCCGGCGCCCTTGCCGGCAAAACGGGCGGAATAGATGCCGGGCGCATTCCTCAGGGCCTTTACCTCAATCCCTGAATCATCGGACATGACCATCTTTCCCGTTATCAGTGCGACTTCTCGGGCTTTTTTTAAGGCATTCTCACGGTAGGTCTTACCGTCTTCGACGATCTCCGGGATGTGGGGATGGTCCAATAAGGACGTGACCTTATAAGGAAGCGGGGCTAATAGATCCTTGATCTCATTGACCTTGCCTTTGTTGCGGGACGCGACGATCAGTTCTCTCATAGATCTCATCGCAAGGCTGGAAGATGCTTTTTTTGCAGATTCAAAAGTTCCTTGATGCCGCGGCGGGCCAGCACTAACAAGGCCTTCAGTTGGGTTTCAGAAAACGTGCCACCTTCACCGGTGCCCTGTACTTCCACGAACTCACCACAGCCCACCATCACCACATTCATATCCACCTCGGCCCGGGAATCCTCGGCATAATTCAAGTCCAGAACATTGACACCTTGATAAACCCCCACACTCACAGCGGCAATAAAATCCTTAAGAGGCATTTCAACGATCATCTTCTTGCTTTTCATCCATTGCAAGGCGAGAGCCAGGGCGATGAAACCGCCGGTGATGGAGGCTGTGCGCGTTCCCCCATCTCCTTGCAGCACATCGCAATCGATGCGGATGGTACGCTCGCCAAGCTTTGTCATATCGACCACCGAGCGCAGGCTGCGGCCCACCAGGCGCTGGATCTCTTCGGTGCGGCCGGAAGTCTTTTCGCGTTTGATGCGGCTGCCGCAGGAGCGCGGTAACATGCCGTATTCTGCCGTCACCCATCCTTTTCCCGTTCCTTTGAGAAAAGGCGGGACCCCCTCCTCAACGGAAGCGGTGCAGATGACCTTGGTTTGGCCGCATTCGATCAGGCAGGAGCCTTCCGCGTTCTTCATATAATTCCTGGTGATGCTGACCTTGCGCAACTGGTTGGGTTTTCGTCCGTCTGGCCGTTTCATTTTTTTTGCCTTCCTTTATATTCTGCCGTCACGGTAGTGCCGATGCCGCCGCGCGGGTTCATGAGCACCTCAACGCGCATCCAGCGGGGGCGGCAGGCACGCACAAGATCATCAAGCAGCTTATTGACTAAATGCTCATGGAAGATCCCTACTTGGCGGTATTCCACCAGATATAGTTTCAAAGATTTCAACTCCAGGCAAAGCTTGGCTGGTTTATAGCTGACCTTGATAAGAGCAAAATCCGGTAAGGCGGTCTTGGGACAGATGCAGGTGAATTCCGGGATATCCAGCTCCACGACAAACTCGCGGTCTGAATACTGGTTTTCCCAAACTTCAATATCCGGCATCTTAAGGTTGCGTATATTTTTCTGCCGGCCTTCGTACGAGCTTGTTTTTGTCATTTTTTATCTGAGCTTCATGAACTTGTGGACTTGAGGCAATATTCTAACGTCTTTGAGGATTTTTGCACATAATTTTTGATACCTTACGCAATCCTCAATGACCCCTTTTTTCATGTCCAAATAATTCGGCTGAAGGATAAACGGGACCTTGGGGGCAATCGCTGCAACTAATTGCGCGGCCTTCAGGACCTCCCCTAAATGCGTCTGGCTGGAAATGACCGCTTTGATGAATACTTCTTTGCGTACAGCCACTTTTAAAAATTCCTGGTGCTCCATCCAAAATGCTTTTTGCTGAGTGGATGAAGGAAGCTTGATGTCCATCGCGATAATATCAATGTCCTTAATGACCTCCCTCAACGCCTCCGGCAAGGTACCGTTGGTATCCAGGTAGATCTTTCGGCCTTTCTGGCGCAGGGCATGACAAAGGCTTTTAAGAAAATCCTTTTGCAGCAAAGGCTCGCCGCCGGTGATGCTGACGGAATGGATACTCTCTCCCAAGGCCTTGACCCGGCTCAGGACGTCCCTGAGGCTTAATTCTTCATATTCCCGTTTACCGTCGCCAATGGAAGCCGGCGTGTCGCACCAGACACAATGCATATTGCACTCAAAAAAACGCACGAACACCTGGGGCAGACCGGCATATATCCCCTCACCCTGGATGGAACGGAATATTTCTAAAATTTTGGCATTCATACGGCAGGGTCTTTCATTTTTGCCTGCGCAAAACCCTGGGCGCGCAAGCGGCAGCTATCGCACACGCCGCATGGCTTAAACCTTCCGTTATAGCATGACCAGGTCAAAGAAAGCGGCACCTTTAACTTAAAGGCCAACTGAACGATCTGCGCCTTGCTTAAACGGATCAACGGGGTGACGACCTCGATAGGTTTTCCTTGGGTCGAACTCTTAAGCCCCCGTGCCAGCATGGCCTGGTAAGAGCGGATGAATTCCGGCCGGCAATCTGGATAACCGGAATAATCAATGGCATTGGCGCCGATGAAAATCTTCCCGGCGCCGATGGCTTCGGCATAGGAAGCCGCGAAACTTAAAAAAATAATGTTGCGGCCAGGGACATAGGTAACTGGAATGCCTTGTGAACTTAACGGCCTGTTTTGCGGAACGGAAATTTTCTTATCTAAAAGCGCTGAGCCTTTCCAGGGTAAACTGATCTTGACGCACACATGCCGGCAGCCTGCCTTGCGCGCGATGGCACCGGCCCGAAGGATCTCTTTCTTATGTTTCTGGCCATAATCAAAGATCAGGCAAAAGCAATCATACCCCTGAGCCAGGGCGCCATAAAGAGTCGTCGAGGAATCAAGTCCCCCGGAAAGTAAAATGACCGCTTTATTATTCATAATAAACGACGCTCGCCGTATCAGATTCCCAAACCTGCACCTGCTTAAGGCGCAAGGGAGCACAACGGTCGATCATAGAGCGGTAAATGATGCGGGCCAGATTTTCGGTCGATGGATTAAGGTCCTTAAAGGCAGCCAAATCATTGAGCACCACGTGGTCCAAAGGCGCCAGGACTTCCTTGAGCCGGTTCTTCAGGACCTTGAAATCGGCCAGGAGCCCAACCTCATCCAGGTCATTGCCGCAAACCGTTATCTCCACCTTCCAGGTATGTCCGTGCATGTCTTTACACGGGCCGTCGTAGCCTGGCAATCGATGGGCAGAGGCGATCGCATCACGCACGGTGACTTCAAACATAAATATGTCTCCTGACATCTTTAACGCCTCCGCCTAAAAACCTCAAGGCCAGGCGCTGGAACTGCTTTGGTTCATCACTGACAATAAACAAATGTTTGGCCGGTCCCAGGCGGGTGCGCAACAGCGACCTTTTGCTTAATACGTCCTTGACCTGCAAAGCCACTTCCTGGGCCGAATCCACCAATTGCACGCCGGGGCCCATGACATCACGCAAGACCCCTTTGAGCAAAGGATAATGGGTACATCCCAAAATAAGGGTGTCGATCTTTTGCTTTTTCATGTCCTCCAAATACGCCCGTGCCACCTGATAGGTCACCTCATGGTCAAACCACCCTTCTTCGACCAAGGGCACGAACAGCGGGCAAGAAAGGCTGGTGACCTGAATATTTTTGTCCAATTGCAATAATTTCTTGGCGTATTTTCCGCTCTTGACCGTCGAACTCGTCGCGATGATACCGACCTTCCTATTGCGGGTGATCGTCGCCGCCTTTCTGGCGCCCGGCTCGATGACGCCCACCATCGGCACATCAAACTCTTTTTTCAGGACATCCAAGGCCAGAGAGGAAGCCGTGTTGCAGGCCACCACCACCATCTTGACCCTGTGTTTCAGCAAGGCCCGCATGATTTCCCGCGAATAACGGATGATCGTATCAGCAGACTTGGTGCCATAAGGCACGCGTGCCGTGTCCCCGAAATATACGATCTTCTCGAAAGGCAGATGTTCGATAAGCTCTTTAACGACTGTCAAGCCGCCTAACCCCGAATCAAATACACCAACAGGCTCCTGACAGCGGCTATTCATTGGCATAATCCATCACACCCCGGGCAATGACTTCCGCCATTTTCTGGCGGTAAAGCGGAGAGATCAATTTACTGTGCTCCTGATGGTTTGACAAAAATCCAGTCTCTACCAGCACAGCGGGCATCAAGGTATTGCGTACCACAAAAAAATGGCAAAGCCGAATGCCGTCGTCGCGCACCTTAATGCCTCCTTGCTCGCGGGCTTCCCTGACAATGGCCTTGGCCAGCCTCTGAGATTGCGATGTCTTAAGCGTGGCCATCATGTCGCTGACAATGGACTGCAAGATGGGTGAAACACCGGCATTAAGGGACCTCAAGAAAATATGCGTATTTTCCCTTTTTTGCTCTTCATTCAAATCCCTGCGGGGAACCGAATCCAGATAATAGACCAGAAAACCACTGACCACATGGTCACGGTTGGCATTGACATGAATGCTGACAAACAAGTCCGCAGGGCTGCGGGAGGCAATGATGGTCCGCTCAGGAAGGGAGATAAAAACATCCGTGTCCCGGGTCATGATGACCTTGACCCCTGCGCTTTCCAAAAGTTCCCTAAGCCTTTTGGCCACGTCCAATACGATCTCTTTTTCATTCATACCCCCCGACGAAGACATAGTACCGAGGTCTTTGCCGCCATGACCGGCATCGATCACCACCACGTGCACGCGGGAAGACCCGGCAATGAACGGTAGTCCGGTGACAGGCACTCCAAATGGCGCCAGGACCTTGGCCTCAAAATCTTCAGGGACATAGATCGTGCTGTGCTCGCGGCGCAAAGGCGAACTTAAGATGATCTGTTGTTGCCCAATAAGCACTGTTGAGCTTCCGACCAGCGCCTTGGAAGTGTTGCCCTTATACTGCATCAGGACCACCTGGGTCACCCCGTCCCATTGCCAGGTGACATGATAGCGGTTACAAACCTCTGCCAGGGGTATCCCTGCCGGCAGGGTCGGCATTACCGTGGGCCTGCCCCCGCAACCGTGAAGGAATACCAGCATCAACAAGAAAATAAAGCTTCTGAATATCATATTGAATTGTCTTCCTCAGCCATTTCCACGGCCTTGGCATGGACCGTCAAGAACAGGACCGTTTCGGTCCTTTGCATCAGGCGGCCTTTATAATAAAAAACCAGGCGGCCGACGATGGGGATGTCTCCCAACAAGGGGAATTTATGCTTGCGGGTGATCTCCTCCTCCTTCATAAGACCGCCGATGACGATCGTGGTGTCGTTGGCTATCGACATCCTGGTCTGTGTCTGCAGCAGCACCGATGCGGAGACCCTTTCACCGTTAAAGATCTCCGTCGCAGGGATCCTGATATTAGGCTCGATGTTCAAGGAAAGTTCGCCTGACTTTAAACGGGCGAGAAGAAAATTAAGTTGGATATCGTCCTGTTTATCAAATTGGATATTTGCCGGTATGCCTGCCGTGACCTTAACGGGCTGTTGAGGGAACTGGCTCATCTGGCCCACCGTATCCAGGGCATCGAGCAGCACGGCATAATCATCCTGGGAAACCGTGCCAAAGCTCAAACGGTGTTTGGGATCGCTCCAGGCAGGGTCATTGCCTTTTTTCAAAGGCGACGTGTGAAAATCAGAGACAATGGCACCCCAATCAACGCCGCCGCGGTGCTCATCATTAAGGATGATCTGCACCAGATTGGCTTCCAGGGTTATCTCGTCCGGTTTCTTGACCGCAGCCTGCTGTGGAGCACTCGCCGTTTCCGGGGATTTGACCACAGCTGTTTCTTGCGCCGCATCTTGTGCCATGAGCGCAGGGCTTCCGCCTAATATAAGTAAAAAAATGAGACTTAATTTTAGATACATATGGTTCTTATTATATGTCATTCTTTAGGAAAGCGGGAATGCATTTTTAAATTTAGCCATAAAAAACCCTTCCAGGCGTTCATCAGGCAAAATGCGGGCCGTATTAAGGATACGTTCATCGTAGGTCCTTCCCCGCCAACACTTCAAAGGCGGATAAGTATTGATCCCCCTCTCTGCCAGGCCCATCGGCATCAACTCAATACGGTTTTCTGATTTGCGCAAAAACCAATCCACCACCTCTTCATTCTCCTCCGGTGCAAAGGTGCAGGTGGCATAGACCATGACCCCTCCCGGTGCCAATAGCCTGGAAGCATTAAGCAGAAGGCCTTTTTGCTTATGGGACATTTCCTTGATCTTGCGTACGCTCCAATAGGCGAAACTCTTGGGTTCCTGGATGAGAAAGCGGCCTTCACAACTGCAGGGGGCGTCAACCAGGATGCGCTCATACAGGCCGCCGTGTTCCCTCAAACGCCGGCCGTCTGTCGACGATATTTGAGCGGATGCCCCTGTGATCTGCAACACTGATTTCAATTTATAAAGCCTTTTGACAATGGGCTCATTGGCTTTCAGCAGACCCTGATTATTCATATGCATGGCGATTTGGGAAGTTTTACTGCCCGGGGCTGCGCACAAGTCCAACACACGCTGTTGGGGACGAGGGTCCAAAACGAGGACCGGTAACATGCTCTGCAAGCCTTGAGCATATAAAAGACCGTTATTCACCAGATCAGAATCGATCAGCTCCTTCGCCACTGGTGCCTTAACCGTAATGGCATAAGGACAAAAATTTACTTTTTGAAAATCCACCTTCCGGTCTGCCAGTAAGCGATGAGCTTCCTCGACACTGATTTTAAGCGTGTTAATACGGAACGACTGTTCGGCCTTCGGCTCAAAAAGAGAGGCCGTCGCTTGCGGCAGGATTTCCTTTAGCCTTGATAAAAATTCCTGGGGTAACGGGGTCATCATCGAAAGCAAAAACAATCCGTAGTATGATCGTTCACCATGCCTACGGCTTGCATGAAGGCGTAACAAATGGTGGAGCCCACAAAATTAAAACCTCTTTTTTTAAGGTCACGGCTCATGGCATCCGACTGAAGGCTGCACGCGGGAAGCTTCTTGAGATCGGAGATACGGTTCTTTTTAGTTTTTCCATCGACAAATTGCCATATATACTTGTCAAAACTGCCGAATTCTTTTTTCACCCTCAAAAAGGCCTTGGCATTATTGATGGCCGAGGCGATCTTTAACCGGTTGCGGATAATACCTTCATTGCTAAGAAGCTCTTTTATTTTTTTATCACCATAGCGCTCGATCTTTACGGCGTCAAAATGATCAAAGGCCCTGCGGTAATTCTCCCTTTTTTTTAAGACCGTCAGCCAGCTAAGCCCTGCCTGGGCCCCTTCCAGGACCAAAAATTCGAACAGGAGACGGTCATCGTGCACAGGCCTGCCCCATTCCTTGTCATGATAGGCGATATAAAGGGGGTCAGCGGTGCACCAGCCGCAGCGCTTTTTGTTCATGAAAAGATCAACTCCTTGGTAATGCGCCGACGGCCGGCATACCCATCCTCATAACCATGGAACCACTCCACCCGGGGCTCATCCGAGCGCCAGCAAAGCAAGGCCTGTTGCCCGTGGATGATGGCGGGAAAATCCACCAGCCCGACCTCAAAGCTCCAGTCTTTGTAATAACAACCCCTGTCTTCAAGCCGGGCCATCAAGACATTGATCTCTTTTTCCAAATGGACCAATCTCTCCTGCCTTTTGTTATAAGGATCAGGGTTCGCCATCAGGGACCTGAGCTCCTGGGCCTTGGCCAATATCGACTGGACTATTTTGTTGATCTCAGGCAAAGATTCATTGGCTTCTTTAGGAGTAAAAAACCTTTCTTCCATAATCATTACTTTCCCAAACAATACAGGAAATGTGCCGTTTCCTTAGTTCCATTATTAAAAAGACGGCCTTCCATATTATGTCCTTTGGAATTGCTTTCCTTTTGGTATCGTGATATATCTTAATCAGTAGGAGGCAAGCATGTCCAATAAAAAAGGGTTTACCTTGATCGAGCTGACTGTCGTCATCGTGATCATCGGGATCATGGCTGTGATCACTGTACCTGCATATTTTACCATGATCCAGCAAAGTGCGGCCAAAGCCGCTCAAAACAATTTAATTGTCATCGCTGTAGCTGAGAAAAGTTACATGCTTAACAACACTTCCCCTTGTATTGCAAGTTCCCCGGCTTCAAGCAGCTGCACGTCTGTAGGGGCCAATTGTGCGGCAACCCTTGCTGAGATCAACT
>CAZFON010000024.1:0-9287 GCA_964520185.1 uncultured Planctomycetales bacterium
TCTCCCACCGGCTCAAGCGAGCGATTTTCTGAGCCTTCCGCAGGTTCTCTTCGCTTTCGCGCAGGGCCACCTCGACCCGCTTGCGATCAGTGATATTGCGTATGTTACATTGGATTACTTTTGAATGATTGACTTTATACACATTACTAACAAATTCTACATTTATAAACTGGCCATCCATTGTTTTAAGCGGCAGATCTTCATAGCGTACATATCCTTTAGCTTGCAGTTCTTGGAAAGCAGCTTTGCTTTTATCAATATCTATAAAAGCCCCGATCTCCCAGAGTTTCTTACCTAAGAATTCTTCGCGAGAATAACCCAACATATCTATCAAAAATTTATTAACTTCCGCAATCTGACCTGTCTCTGCGTCAAGGATCAATATCCCATCTTGAGCAGTCTCAAAGAGCCTACGAAAGCGGGTTTCGGACTCCTCCAGAGCATTCTGTAGACGCTTACTATCGGTGATGTCGCGCCAGACGCTTAAGAACATATCCTGGTTTTTATAAAAAATGAAGGAAGTTGATACGATTAACTTTTTTTCTGAGCCATCTTTTGCCCGTATAACTGTCTCGGATTCACGGGATTCCTTCTCTTCATAAATTTCACTTAGGCCCTTGAGTATACCTTGACGATCTGTGGGGCCAGGATGAATGAGCGCGTTGAAATTCCCATCACGGTTTGCTTCATTCATGGTATAACCGGTGATCTCCTGCATTCTTATGTTAAATATTTCAAAATGGCCTCTGATATCAGAAACAGTTATACCATTGCTGATACTATTTATAACCGCATAGGAATCTAAAAATTCATTATCTGTCTTCATGATTGTATATTTTATAGGAAACTATAAAAGTGAATCAATTGTACCGAAGTATAATAGGATTTACTCAAGACACATTAAAGCCTCTAACCTCCCATCATCTATCTGGTCCTAAACCTCCCCCCAAGCGGCAATTCAGGCACAGGATTCTCCTCACCGCTTTCATTGATGCACGAGGCATCCACCAGATTCTCATCGATAAGCACTTGAATGCTTTGTTTGAACGTATGCATCTGCTCGCGCATTCCCGTTGCCATGTAACCGCGAATTTCATGTATCCGTTGGTCACGGATAATATTGCGGATCGCAAGAGTGGCTATCAGCATCTCCGTTGCGACCACCATTCCTTTCCCATCAGACCTTTTATACAAACGCTGGGAACATACTGCCTGCAGGGATTGGGCCAGTTGAACGCGAATAAGGGCCTGCCTGCCCACTTCAAAAACATCCAACAGGCGCGTGATCGCTTGTGTAGCCGTGCCACTGTGAAGCGTTCCTACAACGAGATGGCCCGTCTCGGCTGCTCGGATGGCCAGCGTAATACTTTCGAGATCACGCAATTCCCCTACAATAATAACATCAGGATTCTCCCTTAAGGCGCTCCTTAATCCATCGCTAAAGGAAGCTGTATGACTGCCGACTTCTCGCTGATGAACCAGTGAACGCTGGTGCTCGATAAAATATTCCACAGGTTCTTCAATGGTAATGATATGGAGCTCTTCTTGCCGGTTGATTTGATTGATAAAGGATGCCAATGTCGTTGACTTACCGCTTCCAGCTGGTCCGGTGATCAAGATCAAACCGTGCTTTAAATGAGCCAGGTCCTCGAAGACGGGCGGCAGACCAAGTTCTCTCATTTCCGGTATCTTATATGGAATTGGCCGGATCGCGATCGTAATACCTGTCTGGTGCCTGAAAATATTCAGACGGAAACGGGAGCACCCCGGGACATCCAATCCCATGTCTACTTCCTGGCCGTTTTGGTACTCATTTAACTTTTGCGATGGCAAAATGGCACTGATTATCTTAAGTAATTTCTCTGTAGTCACTGCATTTTCTATCAACCGCTTGAACGTTCCATAAATTTTTAAGACCGGCTGCTCTCCATCAGAAAGAAAGAGATCAGAAGCATGCAATTGAACCGCCTCATGTAACCAAGGAAGCAGTCCGCATTCATTTAACTGGTTTAAATTAAATTTCGTTTTCAGTTGGGCTACGGATACGATCAATGGGGCATCAAATTTAGCACAAACTTTGTCTGTTAACAGTGCCGGCAATAAATTAGATCGATCCTCACCCCCAACAGTGATCGGAGAATACAGCGCAGGTTGATTCGGTGGACCCCTTAGATTTTCTACTTCTATATTCATTGTTAAATTGCTCAGAAAATAATTCTAGTGAAGTTGAAACTTCATAACCACTTGATCCTGGCCCTATTACTAATACGTAGATTAAATGTCCTGCCTTGGGAGATGATCATTCTTAATCTTAACGCTCGCAAGCCACCATCGTATCATTGCAACGATCGACCAGATAACTTCGACAAGTCCAAATGGCCAAGCACCCTGAAGAAAACCATAAATTGACCCTAAAACACAAGAAAAGGCGAAAGCCAAAATAAACCAATGGCTCCGATATTCAAAAGCATAAAAGATCAATCCTGATGTAACTGAAAATAGACCAAATACCGTCAACAAACTCATAAACAGCCTTAGCTGCCTTACTTCTTTTCCATTGCTGTTCCACAACATTTTTTAGATGTTTCGGATTCTGCCCCGCAACTTTTACACTTATAACTTTGTTTTTTATCGGTTTTAACTTTCATGTTCGTTCCTCCTTGGCTACTTTTGGTTTTTTTCTGGCTTAGCATCCTCAACTTGCCACACTAAGATAATTATTCACATTGTCCTCTCCTGCCAAAGCTGTCGCGACATAACCTGCTGTAATTTTCTCTTCTTCTCTATTTACTTCTCCATTTAATGTCACGATCTCTCTTTCTACGGTGACTACAATATTATCAACCACCAGTGATAAAGAACTTTCCCTGCCTAGCGCATCCTGAATATCTATAGTGAGGTCATCATCTGTCCCAGTGGTATTTAACCTGAAATTATCCTTAAGAACTGCTAAGGATTCCGTTTCTTCTGAGATCTTTACGCTTTTTTCATATTTATCTAACGCCAATCCTATCGATGTTTTAGAAAACCCTGAATTATTCTCTTTGTACTTTAAATTTTTCATTTTCATCTCCTTCATTCTGTCTTATTAAATACTTGATTAACCATATGTAGAAGGTAGTGGTCCTCAAATGGCTTTTGTAAAAACCCCACTGCCCCCGCTTTTAAAGCCTTCTCCTTTAAACTGTCATCCTTGTCCGCTGTAATAACAATGACAGGAAGGGCAGGCCCTTTTTCCGAAAGTCTTTGCATGGTGTCCCATCCATTTAATCCCATCATATGAATATCCAAGATCAAACACCCTAGCGCACTGTTAGGCACAGCTCTAAAGAATTCCTCTGCAGAAGAAAATGTATCCACAGCGAACCCGTAAGATACCATTAGTAATTTGAGTGAGCGAAGCACGGACTCGTCATCATCTAAAATGTAAATTTGTTTTTCTTCTAAGGGCATTTTGTGGTCCTTAAATGACACTTTTTCTGTTTCATCCACGATATTATTTTAGGGATAGGCTAAAATGAAACAATTGTACTGGGGTATAATGAAGAAAAACGCGTGTACGGAGAGATCGTGGAATGGCCAATTTCTTCCAAGGCCCCTACTTGTTTTCCAATGCCGCCACCTTGCCCAGGCGGCGGCGATGGCGCTCGGCACCGCTAAATTGTGACGCGAGAAATATTGTTATTAACTCCCAAGCAAGTGTTTGATCGAGCACGTTACTGCCAAGGCAGATCACATTCATATCATCATCCTCGACTCCTTGACGTGCCGAAAATTTCTCATGGATCATGCAAGCACGCACACCCGGCACCTTATTAGCAACAATACACGCACCAACTCCGCTGCCGCAAATGGCTACGCCGCGATCCACCTCTAAATGAGCGACTGCACGGGCCAGAGGGACCACAAAATCCGGATAATCGTCGTCCGGATCTAGCTGGAGATTACCGTAATCAACGACTTCATACGCGGCTTCGCGTAACATCTTGGTCAACTGTTCCTTTAGTTGATAACCTCCATGATCTGCCGCAATACCGATAAGTTCTGGAGTTCTTGGTAATTGAGTCATTTTAGGTTGTATCCTTCAATTGTTAGGCGATACGCAACTTGGAAGCCGAAGCCTTGTCCAAAAACCAGCAAATCTTTCCGTGACTTGGGGCTATTGCATTAGCAGGAAAAACTTGGCCTTTCTGATCTTCTAGTATTTCTGCGACTATACTCGCCTTTTCATCACCTCTGGCTAAAAAGAAAACAATACCCGCATGATTAATGACAGGAAGTGTCAAAGTAATTCTCTTCTCTGATATCCCTTCCTGAGATACAGGGACTACTAAACGGTTTTTCTCCAAAAGAGCTGGATTCCCTGGGAAAAGAGATGAAGTATGCCCATCCTGTCCTACCCCAAGTAAGATCAGATCAAAAGGCGGGAACTCATCTTTTTTCAATTTAAAATAACCACTGATATTCTCTTCATACAAACGAGCTGAGGCTTGAAGGCTGCAATTCTTCGTTTGTATAGGATTGATATTCCTGGAAGGGATTTTGACCTTTGCAAGAAGGGCTTCGGACGCCATCCTATAATTGCTTTTTAGGTCTTCGGGAGGGACCCATCTTTCATCGCTCCAAAAAAAATGTATTTTCTCCCAGTTGAATCTTTCCCGGTAAGAAGCGCTGGCCATGCGTTGATAGATCCCCTTAGGCGTGGCCCCTCCAGAAAGAACTATCGTGAATTTTCCCTGCGTTTCAATTTTTTCATTTGAAACAATCAATATCTCTTGAGTGACTTTTTCACAAAAATCTTCATAATTATCAGCAATGTTAACTTTAGGTTGAGCCATCTTAAAAATCCTGCCATGACCTTCCGTCCTGTTCAATGATTTGATTGGCCGTTTCAGGGCCCCAGGATCCGGATCGATAGTTTGGGAATACCCGTGGAAGTATTTTTTCCCGTTCTTTTAAAATAGATGTAATGAACTTCCAGGAGACTTCAACCATGTCCTCACGCACAAAAAGCATTTGATCTCCTCTTATGCAATCTAAAAGAAGTCTTTCATAAGGGCCCATCGGGATCGTTTTAAAAGCGTCCTTATAATTAAACCCTAAATTCAAAGAAGCCATGGTAAGTTTAGGGCCTGGACATTTGGCCTCAAAACTTAAAAAGATCCCTTCATTGGGCTGTATCCGAAACGAAAGAACATTGGGCTTAAATTGATCCACCTTCAAATGTGTAAAAATAGAACGCGGGACTCTTTTGAAATGTATAGCGATCTCTGTCATTGGGTGATTTAGCCTTTTCCCTGATCTAAGATAAAATGGGACTCCTTTCCATCTAGGATTATCAATAAGGATTTTAAGGGCTGCGAAAGTTTCGGTCTTTGAATGAGGTGGAACGCCTTCTTCTTTGCGGTATGCGGGCACTTTCCTATTACCGATTTTCCCGTCCCCATATTGTCCCATCACGATAAATTCATGCAGCTTATCTTTGCGAATAGGCCGAATAGCTCTGGCTACTTTTAATTTTTCATTGCGATATTCTTTTGCCTCAAATTTGACAGGTTCTTCCATTGCGACAAGGGTGAGCAATTGGAACATATGGTTCTGGAACATATCCCTCAATTGGCCGGCTTTATCATAATAAGCAGCCCTATGTTCAACACCCAATATTTCGGAAGCGGTTATCTGCACATGATCGATATAACGTCGGTTCCATAAAGGTTCAAAAATGGTATTGGCGAATCGAAACATCAGTATATTCTGGACTGTTTCCTTACCCAAATAATGGTCAATACGGTAGACCTGGGTTTCATCAAGGACATTAAGGATTATCTTGTTTAACTTACGCGCTGAATCCAGATCATGCCCAAAAGGTTTTTCAAAGACCGCATGGATCCATGGTTCTCCACTCTTCACTTTTGAGACCATGCCGACATGGGCTAATTTCTGGATCAAGTCACGGTAAACTACAGAGGGTGTCGCAAAATAAAAAATAACATTTCTTTTGCTTTCATGTTTGATATCCAGTTCTTTCATTAAAGCAGCCAAAGACCGCAAAGATTCCGGACTGGTATATTCTGCAGAGCGGTAATAGATATGTTCTATAAACTTCCTTTGAAGCAATGGATCTGCCTTGTTATTTTGTTTCAAAATACCCAAGACACGTTCACGGAATATCTTGTCATTCCAGCGAGTGCGTGCCGATCCTACAATAAAAAATTCTTCCGGAAGGAGCTTGTCGTGATAAAGATCATAAAGAGCCGGTATAAGCTTTCGATGTGCAAGATCTCCCGAAGCTCCAAAAATGACAATCCCGAATGGAGGAGTTGCTTTTTCAAAATGCGCATGTTCATGAGTTGTGATCTTTAAAGGGGCGTCTGTTTTTATCAAGATTTCGCCTCTTTCTTTATCACATGGCCGCCGAATTCATTACGGAGCGCAGCAATTACTTTTGCACTAAAACATTCCTTTTCCCGTGAACGCAAACGTTCTAATAGCGACAAAGAAATAACAGGTGCGGACACATTCCTTTCAATGGCCTCTGCTACCGTCCAGCGACCTTCTCCTGAATCATCCACATAACTAGCAACACCAGAAAGTTTAGGATTTTTTCCGAATGCATCTTGTGCCAGCTCCAAGATCCAGGAGCGAATAACACTTCCTTGGTTCCAAAGATGAGAGATCTTCGCGAAGTCAAGTTTGTAATCCGAAGCATTCATGATCTCAAAACCTTCAGCATAGGCTTGAAGCATCCCATACTCAATGCCGTTATGGATCATCTTTACAAAATGTCCTGCTCCATTAGGACCAACATGAAGATAACCGTCTTTAGGTGCCAATGTCTTAAATAATGGTTCGCACATTTTAAAGACTTTATCGTCTGCTCCAATCATCAAGCAATAACCCTTTTCAAGCCCCCAAACGCCCCCACTTGTTCCGGCATCGATAAAATGGATCCCTCTATGGCTCAACTTTTTTGCCATAAGAAGAGAATTTTTGTAATAAGAATTACCCCCATCGATAACGATGTCACCCTGGGTTAGCTCGTTCGAAAGCTCTTTGACCGCTTGGATCGTTGGTTCGCCGGAGGGGATCATCAACCAAATGATCTTTCGTTCAGGTAAATGTGTTAACAGATCTGACACAGACTTGGCCCCAATAGCTCCTTTCTTCACTAAAGTCTTAATAGGAGCTGTGCTTCTGTCGTATACAACAACTTCATGTTTCCCTTTAAGAAGGCGTAGAACCATATTGCTTCCCATTTTTCCGAGTCCGATTAATCCAATTTTCATACCTTCCCCCTTATTGATGATGAATTAAAGCACGCAAAGCCGCCCCGTAAAGAGCGGTTTTTTCTTCTAAAATTACAAAAACCGGAATCTTAGACAATACTTTTGAAAAACGACCTTTGTCTAAGAAGGCATTTTTAAATATGCTGTCTTGCAGTTTAGGAAGGATCTTGGGCGCGATCCCTCCTCCTAGATAAACACCGCCTCTACCCAGGATTTTTGTAACATTTAGTTTCATATTATCATGCTCATGCTTTTTTCATCCAATGCAGAAATTAATTTCTTAAAAGACGCAGCAAATGATTCAACCCCTTCCTGCTGTAATTTCTCCCCTACCTCATTCAAATCAATATGAAGCTTGGATAAAGAACTGATCACTTCTTCTGGTTGTCCTTGTTCCACGGCGTCCTTTTTGGCAACACCATGATCACGAAAAGCATGGAGCGTATCAGGGGGCATCGTATTGACCGTGTCTCGTCCCACCAATGCCTCAATGTAAAGTACATCAGGATAATTCGGATTTTTTGTGCTGGTACTGGCCCATAAAGGTCTCTGAACCCGTGAACCTTTTTTCTTAAGAGCAGCAAAAATTTCTCCGTGGAAAATTTGAAGAAATCTGCGATAGATCATCTTGCTGTTGGCAATGGCCGCTTTCCCACGTAAATCAAGCGCCTCATTAGTGCCGATTGCCTCCAATGCTTTGTCTATCACAGTGTCTACACGGCTGACAAAAAATGAAGCTACAGAGGCGACACCCTCTGGCTTCTGACAACGTTGCAGTCCACGTATGTAAGCCTGAGCTACCGCCTCATAATGGGCCATGGTAAACATTAGGGTGATATTAATATTGATCCCTTCGGAAATTAACGTCTCGATCGCTGGGATCCCATTCTTTGTGGCGGGAACCTTGATCATTACATTAGGCCGTGCTACCGCTTTCCAAAGACGGCGCGCCTCAGCAATTGTAGCCTGGGTATCTTCAGCCAACCCAGGTGAAACTTCCAAACTCACAAATCCGTCCACTTTATCCTTGCGTTTATAAACAGGCATAAGAAGATCGGCAGCCATTTGAATGTCCTGTATAGCTACTTTTTCATATATAGTGTCTGCTCCAAGTTTAGGATTTCCTCTAAGCAAATCGTGTAATTGGGCATCGTAGTCTTTGCTGCTTAAAATAGCTTTTTCGAAGATCGTGGGATTGCTCGTCATCCCACTAAGACCATCTTCATCAATGAACCGTTTTAACTCTCCGCTTGAAAAAAGATCCCGACGAATATAATCAAGCCAAACTCCCTGCCCACAGTTATCAAGTTCAATTAAAGGATTATTTTTCATGAGTTTCCCCTTTCCTTCGTCTTCTTGATTAGAGCAAGCGCATGATTGACAACATTTTCAACAGTAAACCCCAATTTCTCCATTACGACCGGTCCAGGTGCGGATGCGCCAAATCGGTTGATCCCGATAATATCGCCTTCTAATCCCACATAATCCCGCCAACCTTTTGGACTGGCGGCCTCAATGGCTAACCTTGCCTTTATATAAGGAGGCAAGATCTTATCTTTATATTCCTGCGGCTGAGCGTCAAAGAGTTCACAGCTGGGCATGCTGACTACCGACGAACTAATATTTTCTTCTGCCAATTTTTCATGGGCTTTAAGGGCAAGCGACACTTCGGAACCTGTCGCGATCAAAATAATTTGAGGAGGCGTTTTTGTGCCGGATAATATATAGGCACCTTTGTTCAGATTCTTCGCTGACTCAAATTTCTTTTGATCAAGAACAGGTGTTTTTTGTCGGGCAAATACTAAAATTACAGGACCACGGCGATTGGTCAGCGCGTAGGTCCACGCCTCTCGCGTTTCATTGGCATCTGCCGGACGGATCACGGTCATATTAGGAATTGCCCGTAACGCTATCAATTGTTCAACTGGCTGATGCGTCGGACCATCTTCCCCAAGCCCGATCGAATCATGGGTGTAAGCAAAAATAACAGGGATATTCATT
>CAZFON010000024.1:9297-11641 GCA_964520185.1 uncultured Planctomycetales bacterium
AGCGGCCAGACGGATGGGAGGACGCATATAATCCGAAAAAATAAGGAAGGTGGCCCCAAAAGGGATAATACCGCCATGCAAATACATCCCGTTTAAGATAGCTCCCATCGCGTGTTCCCTGACACCGAAATGAAGGTTTCTTCCCTTGTAATTACTTTTAAGAAAATCACCTAAACCTTTTAAATACGTATCTGTGGATGGGGCAAGATCCGCAGAACCGCCAAAAAGATTTGGTATCTTCTCGGCCACCGCATTCAACACTTCTCCTGAAGCAGTCCTGGTCGCAATGGGGCCGCCATTAGGGTCAAAGGCCGGAAGATCTTTATCCCAGCCTTCAGGCAACTCTCCATTCATAAACTTATGCCATTCACGAGCAAGTTTTGGAAATTCCTTGGCATATTTTTCAAAAAGCACCTTCCATTCATTCTCTGCCTCTTCACCCTCTTTCAATGCTTCCCTATAATGACTAAGGACCTCCGGAGGCACATAAAAGGAAGGTTCCTGAGGCCAGTCTAATTTTTCTTTGGTAAGTTTCAGATCTTCTTCACCGAGAGGAGCGCCATGGGCTGCTGCCGTGTCCTGCTTAGGACTTCCATAACCAATATGAGTACGAACCATGATCAAGCTCGGTTTTCTTGTCTCTGCCTGTGCCTGTGCGATCGAATTTTCAATAGTATCTATATCAGTGCCATGAGCTACCACTAATACCTGCCACCCATAAGCTTCAAATCTTTTTTTGACGTTCTCTTCTGAAAAAGTCAGGTCCGTTGAACCTTCGATCGTGATGTGATTGTTATCATAAAAATAAACAAGTTTTCCAAGTTCAAGATTTCCGGCCAAAGAAGCTGCTTCAGAAGATATCCCTTCCATCATGTCACCATCGCTGGCAATGCAATAGGTGTAATGATCAACGATATGGAGGCCCTACCGGTTGAAATAAGAAGCAAGAAAACGCTCTGCCATGGCCATTCCCACGCCATTTGCAAAACCCTGGCCCAGAGGACCGGTGGTTGTTTCAATTCCCGGAGTATGCCCATACTCAGGATGTCCCGGTGTCCTGCTGCCCCACTGGCGAAATTGTTTAATGTCTTCTAAGGTCAAATCATAGCCTGTCAAATAAAGAAGACTATAGAGGAGCATCGAAGCATGACCCGCGGAAAGAATGAAGCGGTCACGATTGGGCCATTTGGGATCCTTTGGATTATGCTTTAGAAATACCTTCCATAAAACATACGCCAATGGTGCAAGACCCATGGGAGTACCGGGATGCCCGGATTTTGCTTTTTCCACCGCGTCAGCACTCAGAAAACGGATAGTATTAATGCTCAAATCTTGTAATTCCATTTGTGATGCTCTCATATAATATCCAATCCAAATGAAGATAATTGTGCACACGTATTTTTGTAATCTATATGATGGATGCTTCTAATGCCCAATCTTTCCGCGACCTGGACAAACATAAATGTATTTTCGATATAAACTATCTGCCTGACAGATACCTGTGCGATGTCTAACGCAAGTCGGAATATATCCGTATCGGGCTTTCTTAAGTGAACGAAGCAGGAGGAAATAAAAAAATCCACAAATCCGCCTAGCGAGAATTTTTTGATCCGGTACGCATTTAATTCCCGGGCTTCGTTACTGACCACTGCGATCTTCAATCCATATTTTATCTTAAGCTTTCGGACCAGATCGATCATGAGCGGATACGGCTTTGATTGCATAAACATAAACTTTTTAAATTCAGCGGGAGTGAATCCCCGCTTCTCGTAGAAGACCACCCGGTTCAGGTATTCATCAATGGTGAGCTTACCTAACTCGTAAGTATTGAAAGTCTGGTTATGACGGTATTCCATCTCTTTCAGATTTAGATCGAACGTCTTGGCCGCTAATGCATGGGCCTCTTGCCCCCATCCGTCGCTGAGCAATACACCTCCGATATCCACAAACAAACAAGTCATTTTTGATTGATCCATCGCTGTCATAAGATCTTATCCCCTTAAATGATCAAGAACCTACGCGAACAGAAAATTCTGCGCCTTCCCAATGATTGACTTGGGGCCAATAAAAGGTAAATTTAATTTCTTTTCCTTCAGGGATCTTCTGTGTCGGTACTGGCAAAGCGATCCATGGGGAGACATCAACCGCCTCATCCATAGACGTCCAATAACCTTCTGCAGGCTTTTTCTTACTGCTGAATTTCAACCACTCTGTACCGGGCGTACAATGATCATTGCCATATAGTTTGGGATGGTCAGATAAGATTTGTATACCACTGCGGATTAAGAGGGTCAGAAATACAAAATTGACATAATGAGTTATTCTAAGCCACGCAGGGAAATAT
>CAZFON010000025.1:0-11551 GCA_964520185.1 uncultured Planctomycetales bacterium
ATCCCAATAGGCATAAATGTAGTTAGGGTCGCGCGCGATCAACACGCAGTGGGTGCGCGGCTGCAAGGCTGGAAGATCTGTGGACAAAAAGTTAGTTGTAGGCATAAAGCGTTTCGCTTGCAATGACATCCCATGAGAAAGCTTGTTCAACCGCCAGACGTCCGTTATGCCCCATCCACCGGGCATGGTCAAAATCTTCAAACATGGTGCCGATACCCCAAGCAATGGACTGAGGATTGTCCTGGATCTTAAGGCCGTTGACATCATGCCAGATGATCTCATTGGGCCCGCCGTTGATGGTGGCCACGACCGGCTTGCCCGCGCTCCAGGCCTCCAGGATAACTATGCCAAAAGGCTCATTGCGGCTGGGTACACAGACGCAATCCGTGGCTTTAAACAGGTCCTTCAGGGCCCAGGATTCCTGCTTGCCCACAAAACGCGTAGCATGGGCCACTCCCATGTTCCTGGATTGACACTCCACTTCCCCGCGCATTTCTCCGTCACCAACAAAGACGAATTTGGCATGGGGGTGGTAATTTAAAATATAAGGAATGGCGCTGACCAAAAGGTCAGGGCCTTTTTGATAAACCAGGCGGCCGACCACCAGCACCATCGGGTCCATGGGGCCGATGCCGTACTGACGCCTGACATCACCAGGGTCGATCCAGCCGTCAAAATCAGAGCAACGAACACCGTTATAAACAACGCCTACCTTAGACTCAGGGATGCCGTAAATCCAGGTGGCTTCTTTTTTTAAAGTATTGGAAACCGTGATCACACGGTCCGAGCAATAAGAACCTACCCATTCCAAATGACGGATGCGCTCGGAATTGCCGCCAAAAAAATTATTGCCGCAACGGCCGTATTCCGTGGAATGGATGGTAAAAACGGTCCTATGGCGCCTAGCTTTATTGATCCATTCCAGGGCCAAACTGGTCAGCCAGTCATGACCATGGATCACATCAAAAGAGCCGATATGCCGCTCTGTTTCCAGGAAGGTATCCACAAAGGAGCGGCACATATTGGTCACTTCTTCTATAAAATCAGGGTTTCCGGCAAAGGGACAGCGATGATAATGCACCCCATGGATGCATTCGTAGCGGGGATGGTCATGCTTGGCCATGCGCGTAAAGATATGTACTTCATGGCCTTTGCGTTGCAGGGCGCAGGCAAGCTCGGTAACATGATTACCGATGCCTCCTACGAAAACCGAATGGATCGCCTCCCAGGAAAAAAACGCGATTCTCATGACTTCTAGCCCCCTGCATCTCTATCTAACCCTTTGTTAATCAAAGGGTAATGAATAGGGACTTTGATTATAGCAAAATCATTTAATATTACAAATTATTTTTAAGAGGGGTACGTCAGGAAGGCTTTGTGAACAGGTTCGAAAACCATTGATATATTTAAAGTTACGTCAAGACCTGTCCTTACCCAAGGTGGTCAACATTTTTTCGGAGGCTTTGAACTTTTTACGGAGCATTACCGCGATCGGACGCAGGACCATGAAAATATCATGGTCTGCGATATCATAATAAACCGTTGTCTTTTCCTGCCGGGAAGACAAAATACCGGCATTGCGCAAAGCCAAAAGGTGCCTGGAGACGCTGGATTGCCCGATCTTGAGCTGGTAGACAAGATCGCCCACGCTCTTTTCACCATTTTTTAGTTCCTCGACCAATTTTAAACGCACCGGATGGCCCAGGACCTTGAGAAAATCGGCCTTGATCTTATAAACCATGTCTTGCATAAAAACAGCCCTTATTTTAATTTCGGGAAGAATATTCAATGATTGCAGCCGCCGGCACCATGCACATGACCATGGGTTAACTCTTCTGCTGTAGCCGGTCTTTTGGAGACGAGCTCAACAGCAAAGGTCAGGTCCTGGCCGGCCAGAGGATGATTACCGTCCAGCATGATCTCATCACCATTGATGGCGCTGACCGTCACCGGCATATAATCGTCGCCCTGCCCTGCTTCGAACATATCGCCGACCTTGATCTCACGGGACGGCAATTGGGAACGGTTGACCTTGTAAACCAATTTGGCATCGTATATCCCATAGGCGTCCAAGGATGCGATGGTCACGGTTTTTTTCTCGGCCGGCTGCATGGCCTTCAAGATGGCCTCCAAGCCGGGGATGATCTGGCCTAGACCAGAGATGAATATCAAGGGCTTGCCTTGGGCAGAGGCGTCGACCATCTTGCCCCCCTGGACCGTTAATACGTAATTAAAGGAAATAACTTGATTGTCCATAATCCTCCTGCCTTGAAATGAAACGGCCTTAAAAATTGCTCCCATTATATCCTTGGACCAGAATCCGTCAACATAAGATTAAGAGCGCTTGCGCTATTCTTAGGAATAATTTAATATAAGATATATGAATTTATCTGCCTCTGCACCTAAAAACCGCTTTGGCCGGGGCGTGCATACGCTCCTGATCGGGCTTTCAGCAAACATCGTCCTTGCTGCGATCAAGATCATTGCCGGGATCTTCGGCAATTCCTACGCCTTGACGGCAGACGGCATTGAAACCACCCTGGACATTTTTTCGTCGGCCGTGGTCTTGGGCGGCATCAAGATCTCCGAGCTGCCGGCGGACGAGAACCATCCTTACGGACACGGCAAGGCCGAATCATTGGCCGCAATGACCACCTCTTCGATCCTGGTGATGGTGGGCATCGGCATCGCCATCAAAAGTTCCCTGGATATCATCCAGCCCCATCATACCCCGGCGGCTTTTACACTGATTGTTCTCGTAGGGGCCATCATCGTCAAAGAGTTCCTCTTTAATTTACTCTTCTCGGTCGGCAAATCGATCAAAAGCCTTTCCATGGAGACAGAGGCCTGGCACAACCGTTCGGATGCATTGACATCAATAGCCGCTTTCATAGGAATTTCGATCGCCATCATCGGCGGCAAGGCTTATCAAAGCGCGGATGATTGGGCGGCGATCGCGGCCAGCGGGATCATCATTTTTAACGGCCTGCGCATGCTTAGGGCAGCTGTTAAGGAAATCATGGACCATGCGCCTGATCCCCAGACCGAAGAAGCCATCCGTCACATTGCCGGAGGCGTCCAGGGGGTCGTGGCCATTGAGAAATGCCGGATACGCAAAAGCGGCTTGGACCTATTCGTGGACATCCATGTGGAAGTCAATGGACACCTGCAAGTCCATGAAGCCCACCTCATCGGACATAACGTCAAAGATGCCCTCATGGGCTCTTCCATGGGCATCGCGGATGTGCTGGTGCACATCGAACCTGCTGGATTTAGAAAATAGATTAAAAAAGCTGACAAAATAAAGGTGACAAATAAAGGTGACAGGTACATTTTTCTTGCTAAATTTATTAGAAAAATGTACCTGTCACCTTTATTTGTCACCTTTATTTTGTCAGCTTTTTTTACTTTGTCGCAGGAGCGCTGCTAAAAGGGCAGTAGTTATGGCCACCCATGCAATGGGCTTTGGCAAACCACATGCCTGCAGCAAAAATAAAAGCGCCGATAATAAGCCCGGCCAATAACTTCATGCCGCCGCAACCGCAGCCGCAACCTTGTTTGGTGGAACAGCATTCATCTTTTTTTTCTTCAGTCATGATTCACCCCTTTTTTATGTCATTCTTTTTGAAAACCGTTTGATGCTAAAAAGGATCACCAGCGCCGCCATCAACAATAAAGGCCAGACCTGGTCGATCAGATCCATAAACCCCAAACCTTTAAGGATGATGCCACGCACCATCTTTAGAAAATAGGTCATGGGGATCAAATAACCGATATGGTGCACCCACAGCGGCATCGCCTCTCTTGGAAAAATAAAACCTGAAAGCAAGATCGAGGGCATGGCAAAGAACATGACGATCTGCGAAGCCTGCTGCTGGTTATCAGCCACCGTCGAGGCCCACAGGCCTATCCCCAAGCAGACGACCAAAAAGATCAGGGTCATGAAAAAGAGCGTAAGCACGCTGCCATGGATGGGGACCACGAACAATAAATGCATGACCGTGATGATGCTCCCGGCAATAAGGACGCCGATGGCAATGTAAGGTAATATTTTTCCTAGGATCAATTCATAAGGTTTGATGGGGGTCACCAAAAGCTGTTCGATATTGCCCCTTTCCTTCTCGCGCACGATGGCCGAGGCCGTGATCATGGGCACCAAAAACTGCAAGACCAGGCCGATCAAACCCGGCAGCATAAAATACGTGCTTTTAAGGTCAGGGTTATACCAAAGCCGGGGACGGAAATCGATGGGCAAGACCTGCACCGGGATCAGCTTTTCGCTTTGCATAAAGGCATTGACAATGGCCTGGCTGGAATTAAGGGCCACGGTCGCCGGTGTAGAGTCTGTGCCGTCGATGATCATCTGCATTTGGGCGCCTTTTTTCTTTAACAGATCGCCGGTGAAATTAGGCGGGATGATCAGGGCCGCCTTGGCGGATCCTTTGTCCAGGGCCTTATACATCTCCTGCAGAGAATTGGCCTGAAGGGTGACCGTGAAATACTGGCTTTGCGTGAAGGCATTGATCAGGCGCCGGCTTAAATACGTACGGTCCTGGTCATAAACGTAGGTGGACAGATGCTTGACATCCGTATTAATGCCATAGCCGTAGATCATCAGCTGCATCATCGGCATCAGGATAATGAGCATCAGGGTACGGCGGTCACGCAAAATATGGATGATCTCTTTATAGGCAATGGCCTTAATGATTTTCACTGTTTCTTGCTCTCCAGCTGTTGAGACGAAAATCCACCCTGGTTTTTAGTATCCAAATCAGAAAATACATCTTCCAGCGACGCTGGGATGGATCTAATAGAGGTGACCTGCACCCCTTCTTTGCCGGCGGCGGCCCTGACGCGCGCTTCGACCGAAGGAGGGTCGGTCACGTTCAAATTCAACGTTGTCCCATAAACGGTCACACCTGCGACACCCTCCAGCGTCGAAAAAAGATGGGAAGCCTTCATCAAAGGACGGCACGTCACCTCCAGGATCTGGCCTTGCAGACCGGCTTTAAGGTCTACCGGGGCGCCGATCTTCAGTATCTTCCCCTGGCTGATGAAGGCAATGGTATTGCAGCGCTCGGCTTCTTCCATGTAATGGGTGGTGACAAACAAAGAGGTGCCGCCCTCGGCCAGCTGGTATAGCAGTTCCCATATTGACCGACGGGACAATGGATCTAGGCCGGCCGTCGGTTCATCCAAGAAAATGATCTTGGGATGGTGCAGGATGGCATTGGCCACGGCCAACTTTTGTTTCATGCCACCGGAAAGGTCCCCGGCAAGACGTTTTTGAAAAGGGGCCAAACCTGTCAGGTCCAGGGCTTCCTTAATGCGGCCGCTGAGAGTATTGCCCTCAAGCCCGTAGATCCGTCCGTAAAAATTAAGGTTCTCGATGACATTTAAATCCGAATAAAGGCTGAAACGCTGGGAAACATAACCAATAACGCCCTTGATCTGCTCAGGCTGGGTCTGCACGTCAAAACCGCCCACCTTGCCGTTGCCGCTGGTAGGCGCCAGGATACCGCAGAGCATGCGGATGGTGGTGCTTTTGCCTGCTCCGTTGGCGCCTAAAAAACCGAAAATAGCCCCGTAAGGGATCTCAAAAGAGATCTCATCGACGGCGGTGAATTTGCCGAATCTCCTGGTCAATTTGTCCGCGCTGATGGCAATGTCAGGCATATCAGTTAAACCTTACGTCCGCAGCGACCCCCGCATGGAGGTATCCGTCGGGATGATCTACGGTGACCTTAACGGCGATGGTCTGGGTGGAGCGCTCCTCCGGCGTCTGCACATTGCGCGGGGTGAATTCAGCTTTGTCGGCAATAAAGGTGATATGCCCTGTGTAGGCCTCCCTGGCGCCGTCCACCATGATGGAAGCATGCCTGCCGTATGCCAGCTGATGCACCAGCCCTTCTGAAACGTAGACCTTGATCCACTGATCTTTGGTATCCCCGATGACGAGGACCCCTCCCCCTTCGGGGATGATCTCACCCGCCTCAACATCTTTGACCAAAACTACACCGTCGATGGGTGAGAGGATTTGCTGGTCTTCCAGGGTCAGCTGGGAATGCTCCAACGATTGCTGATCAGCGCCGCCATTTTGATAAAGCACCTTGGTGCGGTTGTAATCCTTTTTATCCTGCTCAAAACGGTCCAGGGTTGCCAGCAACTGGCCTTTCTTGACAAAATCTCCTTCATCAACCTTGAGGCTCGTCAGGCGACCGGCCACCTTGGCCCCTAACACATGCTCGGTCATTTCCATTGTCCCTGAAAAAGTCTTGTGATTGATGTCCTGGGGCTGGGTACAGCCGCAGATGAAAAGGGCCGTCAACGTCACGATTAGAATCCGCACATTATTCTCCTTTAATTAAGTCCCTTAACCGTCCCTGGGTATGAAGCAAATTGATATGCGCCATGATCCAGGCCGCCTGCGCCTCATTGTACTGGTCTTCGGCCGTAGCCAGATCCGCCTTGGCCTGCATCAGCTCCAGGAGTGTAGCACTACCAACAGCCTGGGAACGCAATGTCATCTGTAAAGTCCTTTGGGCCGTCTCTTTCTGCTGTGTCTTGGAGCGCCGCAGCTCATCGGTCTCAACAATGGCCGCACGGGCCTTGAAAATATTAACCCTGACCTGCTGGCCCACATCAAGAAAATTTTCCTGGGCCTCCTTGATCCGGCCATTGATCTCTTTGAGGTTGGCTTGTTGCGCTCCCCCTTCCCAGATGGGAACAGAAACAGCCACGCCAACGTCGTAGACATTGCTCCCGCGGTCGGGGGAAGCCCCCGAACGTCCGTATTCGGCCCTGCCTGATATCTTTGGCAAGAAATCGGCATAAGCGGCCTTTTGATCAGCCTTGTGGGACTCAATCGCGGATGAAGCCAGGGCCATATCCGCACTGGTGGCATTATTGAAATTAACGGCGTCGCTGTTCTCCAATTTTTTTAGAAAAACTTTATCGTCGATAAATATGATCGGGACATCTGCCGGCAACTGCAAGGCCGCAGCCAGGTCCAAGCGGGCATCAAGCGCATCCTGCTCGGCCTGCTGGTATAGATAGCTCGTCTGATCCAATTCTGATTTGTACCTGCTTGCATCCAATGATGTGCCGGTCCCCTGGGAAAGCCTGTCCTCACTTAAAGAATAAGCCATCTTGTCTTTTTCCAGAAGGATCTGCATGATCCTCACGGTTTGCTCTTTACGCTCTGCATCAATGAAAAGAGTGGTGACCAGGGCCATCACATCTTCGCGTGTCTTGGCCAACTCCGCTTCAGAAAGCTTCTGGCCTTTTTTAGCCGCTTGAAACCGCTCAAATGCCGACGGGTCAAAAAGGGCGACGGTAACACGCAGGCGCGCATCATAACTATTGAAAGGCCCCACATGCGTTTTAAAACCGGGGATGGGAATGTGCAGGCCTTCGGCGCGCAGGTCAACGGTCTGCCGCCCAGCATTGAGGGAACCTTCGATATGGGGCAATAGGTCCGCTTGCGCCTGGGATATGCGGGCGATGGCCTGCTCAAGACGGGCTGAGGCCATCATCACCTGGAAATTAACGGTGTCCACACTTTGCAAAGCGTCTTTCAAGGTGAGGCGGATAACAGGCTGCCTGTCCACCTGGCTCATCGCGACGGGGACAAAAATGCCGAAGCAAAGAATAAAAATAAGGATGGTCCTCACGCCTTCTCTTTCTGCCTTAAGCTTCAGGCCGTTGGGATTTATTCTAGCTTCCTGCCCCCTTTAATTCAACGCTATAATATTCCCTATTGCCTGCTTTGCAAAGGTGAGTTATTATTTGCTCATGCTTTGGCTTCGAAAGGTCCTTTTCTATATCTTCGCTTTGATCTACCTGATCTTATGCCCCCTCATCATCGCACACATGCTGGGCTTCAGTGTAAATCCGCTGACCCTTCACATCGTCAAGACCGGTCTGGTGTATATCTCAACCAACCCGCCTGACGCCAACGTTTATGTCGACGGCCGCCTTGCCCTGCAGAAAACACCGACCATCCTGCGGGACCTTGCTCCCGGAGAACATTTTATCCGCATTGAACACAGCGATTACAAGGATTGGGAAAGGAATATCCCTATTGTCGCTAAAAAAGCCACGGTCCTGGCCAACACCCTGCTCATCCCGGAAAAATGGCCTATTAAAAAGATCTCCGGGCGGCCTTACCGATCTATCATCTCCGCCGGACAAGGGACCCTGGTGGCTGCCAATCCCGCCCTCAAAGATATTGATATTTTCGATACCATCCAGGACACCGGCAAGCCCTTGTTCTCCAAGAATTCGGTTTACGCAAATGGGGACCTGGTGCATCTATTCCATGCCCCCCAAAGCTCTTTTATCCTGCTGGAAGCATCCATCCAGGATAAACGTGAATTCTTATGGATCAATTTAGATGAAAATCCGCCCCTCATTGAAGACATCAGTAACCTTTTTGTCGATATTCCCCTCAATATCACCTGGAAGAACACTGACAACGAAAACATCTTTGCCTTTTACCCGACGGGCATTTACCGTATCAATATCAAGGACAAAGCCATCTTCCTTCAGGAAGCCGGCCGCCTGCCTGAAAGCTTAAAACGTCCCTATCCCTATGGGCCGCAGGGAAAATTCCTGATCAATGACAACCAGGACTTGATCACCAGGCCGGCTTCCATCATCCACCTCTTGCCCAAGGAAAATTTCGGCGGCCCCCAAGTTTATGATATTGCCAAAGCCAGGCCGTCGACAAACATGTATTTTGAAGAAAGGACCGGGGAACTTTTTTATTTGGATTACGAGAGCGGGGACCTGTTTTCCGTGCTGGTATTGCCGTATCATCCGGTATTGACTATCCCTATCCCTGATGCGCTTAGGATCGAAATGAGACAACAATGAAATTCTCTTATTCAAAAGAAAACCTTACACCCAAAGAGGCCCGGCTGCAACGGTTCCTGGAAATCCTTCCCGGCGCCTTCAGTTGGGGGACTTTGCTGGGACTTATATTTCTTTCAGTTCTCTTCCCCTTCCTGGCAGCTGTCTTGATCGTGGCCTTTTATCTTTCATGGATCCTGCGGATCGTCTATTCTACGATCTTCCTGATCGCCTCCTACTTACGGTTGAACATTGAAGAAAAAACAGACTGGATGCACCGCATCAGGGGCATCGACCGTATGCCTGTTTATATCAAGGAAATGCGATCAAAAAAATTCGACCGCCCCGGACGCAAGGCTTTATCGCATAAGATCCACCTGCGGCTGTTGAATAAACTCCTGGCCGATAAAGCCTTGCCTCCGGCTTCCAAGGACATTTATCATCTGGTCATCTTTCCGGTGATCAAGGAAGGCCTCGACATCCTGGAGCCGGCCATTAAAGCCATCGCCGAGCAGCATTTTTCTTTAAAACAAATGATCGTTGTTTTTGCCCTGGAAGAACGCGCCACTGTCCCGGTCCAGGCGGCCGTGCATGAACTGGAAAAGAAATATAAAGATGCTTTCTTAAATTGCATCATCGTCCTGCATCCGGCCGTAGTCCCCGGCGAGGCCAGGGTCAAGGGCGCCAATGTGACCTGTGCCGCCAAGCAAGCTGCGGCATTTTTCAAAAAGCGCTCCATTCCCTTTGAAAATGTGATCGTTTCCTGTTTTGATGCGGACACGGTGGTGAGCCCCCATTACTTTACCTGCCTGACGTATCACTTCATGATCTGCCCTGACCGTCAACGCGCCAGTTTCCAGCCCATCCCTGTTTATCACAATAATATATGGAATGTCCCCGGCTTTGCGCGAGTCGTGGAGACAGGCTCCTCGTTCTTTCTATTGATCGAAGCCACCAACCCGCAAAAATTGGTCACTTTCTCCAGCCACAGCATGAGCTTCAAAGCCCTGGTGGACGTGGATTACTGGCCTGTGGACATGATCTCCGATGATTCCGCCATTTTTTGGAAAGCTTATATCCATTACGACGGCCAATACCAGGTCATCCCCATGTACGTAACTTTGTCCATGGATGTAGCCTGTGCACATAACTGGTGGCAGACAGCTAAAAGCGTCTATAAACAAAAACAACGCTGGGCCTGGGGAGTGGAGAACTTCCCCATCGTGATGCGGGCTTTTTTTAAATCAAAAAAAATCCCCTTGTACGAAAGGTTCCGCCATGCTTTCAAGCTCTTCGAGGGCCATCTGTCCTGGGCCACGTCGGGTTTTCTTCTCTCGGTCATCGGCTGGTTGCCGGTTATTGTGGCCCGGCGGGAATTTGCCGCTTCCGTGGCCTATTACAATGTGCCTGACATCGCCAATACCATTTTTACCCTTGCTTCATTTGCCTTTGTGATCTGCATCGTGGTCTCTTTGCTTCTGTTGCCTAAGACAAAATTGCGTTACCGCTGGCTTTTGAAATTAGGGCATGCCTTGGAATATTTAATGTTGCCCTTTGTGCTGATCTTTTTCAGCTCCATGCCTGCCCTGCACGCCCAAACCCGCCTCATGCTGGGCAAATACCTGGAATTCTGGGTGACGGACAAAAAAAGAATCCCGCAAAAAAGAAGCGGGATTCAGGAAGGGAAGATAACGTGACAACTCAAACGGTTCCTAGGCCATAGTCACGGTCTTCTTGGGAGTAGAAGCTTTGAGTTTCCAGTGCAAGCAAATCCTTAACGTATGGCAATAATCGACCTTCATCAGGCGGCGACTATGGTTGACGTAGAAGAATCCCTTGACCCGGAAACAAAATTTTTCCTCACGGCTGACGCTGTCGAAGAATTTCTTGATGTGCACCTTGGGGACCGATGGCTTGTCCTCGAAGGGCACTTCCGTTGCCATATAAAGGAAGTGCTTGCGCACGTCCGTGACACACTCTTTTTCTTCGGCATGTTCGTGCAAGGTGATGAGCTTTCCCCTGCCGTGTAAAATACCTGTGGTTTTATGGAATATATCGCGCATAGGCGAATCCTCTGTGCTTTGGCAAACTTCGTTAACATCCATTCTTGAAAAACTCCCCCGTTTTATCCTTGTCTATGGCCTCTAAGCGAAGTGTACCATGCCAAAAGACGAAAACAAGGGCATCTAAACGCTTTGGGGAAAGCGTTTTCTGAATATTTCTCCGACGATAGAATGCGGGGAAGGCTTAAAGGGGATAAAAATTTATATTTAATGGAAAAAGGTGACAAAAAAAGGTGACAGGTACATTTTTCTTACCTAATTTATTAGAAAAATGTACCTGTCACCTTTTTTTGAATGGAAAATGGACGCGGTTTTCCTGGCCTGAGCCCAGGCGTTTAATATTGGCCCTATGCCGAAAAACCACAAAAATACACAGGACAATGGACATGGTGATCAGGGGCAGCGGTTCAAGACGGATCACCATCAATACAGGAAAAACCACGCCCGCGGCAATGGAAGCCAGGGAAACAAAACCAAAACAGAGAAAAAATACCAGCCAGGTGGCGGTCACCCAGAAAAGCACGATCCTTAAACCTGCAAATTGGATGGCCAGACCGATCAGGACGCCAAGGCTGGTAGCCATGCCCTTGCCGCCTTTAAAGCCTAAAAATACCGTCCAATTGTGGCCAGCTACG
>CAZFON010000026.1:0-11442 GCA_964520185.1 uncultured Planctomycetales bacterium
TCTTTATCTTATTCTTGTACGCCGCCCCCTATCTGTTACACAGCCAGCAACATCCCCTGCTGGGCAAACATAATATTTTTCATATCCCTTGGTCAGAGCAGTATTTTTCCCATAAAAAGGTCTCGGCGTTGAACAGTACCGCGGCCGCGCAATTCATTGCCAATAAGGGCTGTCAGGACATTGGATGGATCAACAAAAGAAATTCAATGGAATATTTATGGTGGGTAGGCTTTAAAAATACGGGAAATACCAGGATAAGGTTCGAACATGTCAATGTGACAAACTTCTCGAAGGACATCCCCTATCCGCTGGGTCCTTTTTCTCCCTGCGCTGTTATCGTGCGGCACATCATCCCTCCCAAAAAAAGCATCAGCGTTAATGGAAGGACTTTTGTTGGATCTGAAAATTTCGGCGGGATCGACGTCTATTCAGTCTTTTCGAAAACTTGAAAATCTTTGTTAACAAATACCAACTTCAATTGCATTTGATATCGTTTAATAAATGATCTCATATACTGTTGGTGCTCATCGTCCTGGATCACATAGTTGCTTTCAACCAAATATTTGGCACCAATACCCTGCATATATTTCCAAAGCTCCTTTTGATCCGCAGGACAATGGTACACAGAAACATGACGGTCAGTGAAAAAGGCCAAAATCGCCGGCTTGATGAAGATCATTACAGCATCAGGCGGTGTCTTTTCCCGGATGAAACGGAAAAGCTCCTGGCTTTCCTGCCTGTAGGGGCCTGCCTGAATAGCGCGATAATCCCAATGGCGATAATGTGAGCCATAACTGTAGACCAGGGTACCCAGGCATCCGATGAATATCACGGCCCGCATAACAGCAAAAATGGGACGGGCTGGCCGGCTTGCCAAAAATTCCATCCCGCAGAGAATATAAAAAATAAATATGGGGATCACCGGTAAAAAATAGCGAAAATTACAGCCATCCGGCCAGATAAAGATCGACAAGAAATAAAATATGAAGAAAATTTCCGTGACAAAAAGCTTTCGCCTCATCTGCGTGGAAAACCCGATCCCGGCTAAAAATAATACTGAAAACCATAGGATAATCCTGATCTTAAGGCGATCACCGTCATACCAAAATAAGAGAAAGTAACGAAGATTGCTCCGGACCGCAGAGAGCATATCATTGCCCTGTAGGATTTTTAAATACCCTCCCTCATCATGAAAAAACATCCATTGAATTGCCGCCAAAAATAAAAATATCCCGATCGAAATAGTCGTGCGCGCAGAGATCCGTCGCCAATGCATAAGTTCATACGCCAATAAGCAAGGGACCAAAATGATACCTGCGCTCCGGGTCCCGTAAGACAAATACATGACAACGCCTAGGTAGAATGCGGGGAAAATACCGGTCCTGGGGTTTTCCGTTCCATAAGATTTATTGATCAAAAGCAGGGCCCAATAGGTGAACATAAGGAACGGGATGTCAGACAGGATATCTGTAAATTTCAAGATCGACGGATGAAGTGAAAATATGACCAATAACCCCAATAAATAAACAAGAGAAAGCCTGTAACGGAAAAGTTGTACAAGAAAATACAAGGAAACCAAAAAGATAAGGCATATCTCCATCTTCATGGCAGGGATAGAAAGACCAAAGATCCTGTAAACAGGGGCTAATAATAACGGGAGACCTGGAGGAAGGGCGCTGGGATTGATCATTGCATGGGGATTAAAAACCAATCCTAATTTATCATACTTTACCCCTTGTACAATATTAACGGCGTGTCGAAGATACATAAAAGTATCTTCACCCCAAGACTGACTGGGAGTTATCATCACAAAATACAACACTCCTATCAGGGTGATGGTAAGCGCGATGACATAATTTCTAACACGCTCCGACACTTCTAGCCTCTCTATTTTTAGGGTTTTGAAATGTATGGTGCGCCTGACCCGAATCGAACGGGTAACCTACTGCTTAGGAGGCAGTCGCTCTATCCAAAATTGAGCTACAGGCGCAAAATGTACCTGTCACCTTTTTCTATAAGGTTCCAGGGCTTTTAAATATTCAATTGGAGGATTATAACCTAAAGCCCGGGCTTCTTCCAGATAATGAATAGCGGCCTGAAAGTCCCTGGATTTAAAGTACAAAATGGATAAATTTACAAAAGCGTCCTGATGGCGGGGATTTACCCCTACTGTTTTCAGGTACGAGGCAATGGCTTCACCGTTTTGACCAAGACTGGCATAAACATTGCCCAAGTTGTAATAGGCCTCAGCGTTCTTGGGAGAGACCTCAACGGCTTTTTCATAGTCATTGACAGCTTCCCTGAGCTCCCCTTGCGATTCGCTCAAATAGCCCATATGGAAATAAGCATCGCCGTTCTCAGGATCAAGGTCAATGACCTTCAAATAAAGTTGGCGTGCCCTTGGCTGATCTCCCAAGACGTTAAGTATCTCGCCCATCTTAAGATAGCCGGGGGCAAATTTAGGATGGAAATGCACCAGGCGGGCATACAGATCTATGGCAATTTTATAATTGCCGGCATCCCTGTAAAGATTGGCTAAATTATACAAGGCCTCCTTGTATCCAGGCTGCATTTGTACGGCCTTGGTGTAAAAACGGATGGCTTCTTCTTTGCCGCCCACCTGCTCGTACAAAAATGCCAGGTTATAATAATCAGCCGCATTGTACTTTTTGCGCTTGGATAATTGCTCAAAATCAGCTAGGACCTCCTCGCGCTTTTCCTTATAAAGTCCATCCTGGGGATTGTCCGCAACAGCCTGGCTATAAGCCTCAATGACCTTAACGTCTATATGTTCATCATCAGGGAAAAGGTCCAACAAACGGCTGTAGGTTTCAACGGCCTGCTTGCTTTCCCCCAGGCCCCTGTAAGCATCCCCCAGGTCCAAATAGCCCTGCGGAAGCTGGGGATTTAAGGCAAGGACCTTTTTTGATAACTCAATGACATCATTCCAACGCCCTTCTGCCCTGGCCAACCGGACCTGTCCCTCATAGGCGGCGATCGATCCAGGGTCAAGGGCCGCAGCCTTCTGATAATACTCACGGGCTTTGTCAAAGATCTTGGCGGTATCGTACGCCTCTGCCAGACGGTCCATGCTTAAAGCGCTGGGACGCCTTTGGACTTCATGCTGCCAGAATACCAACGGATCACGGCGAAGTTCGATCTCAAAAATACTTGTTGAGAGGACCTCAACGCAAAAAATGACGATGGCGAGCCAAAAAAGAGAACGCACCAACGCTTCCTGGGTCTTAAGAAAAACAAAAAAACGGTCCACCCCACGGGCCAGGCCCAAAAAGAACACCCATGCCGCCAGGTATAATACAGCGTATCGCCACGGCCCCCAGATCAAAAATACGGCCGGTTCTGATACAAAAAATAAAAAGGCAAACAAATACGCCCAGCGTTTATTGACCTTCCATTTCCAGGCACAGATAAGAAAAGCCAACGAACTTAAGGCATGTCCTGCCAAAAGGCTAAACGAAATTTTCATGGGAAGTGTTTAAAACTGGATTACCGAATAGATCGAAAGATCTTTAAACTTATCTTTGCCCTTAAGGAACTGCAATTCCACCACGAAAGCCACCCCGACGATATTGGCATGCTGTAATCTCAATAATTCGATGACGGCTTTGACCGTACCACCGGTGGCCAAGAGATCATCCACGACCAGGACCCTGGCATCGGCGGGGATCGCATCTTCATGGATCTCCAGGGTGTCCATGCCGTATTCCAGCTGATAGGTCACGCTCTTGGTCTTATAAGGAAGCTTGCCCTTCTTTCGCACCGGAATAAAGCCGGCGCCTAATTTATAGGCCAACGCGGCCCCGAAGATAAACCCGCGCGCCTCCACCGCCACGACATATTCGATACGCGATTTCTTAAAATGGTGGGCTAAAGTGTCGATGGATTTCTTAAAGGCCTTGGGATTCTTTAAAAGGGTGGAAATATCCTTGAAGATGATCCCTTCTTTAGGAAAATCAGGGATATCGCGGATACTTTTCTTGAGTTCAGAGATCTTCATCTTTATTTTCCCATGGATTCGGCCTTGATCAATTTAGCCAAAAGCACTTCTTTGACCGGCAGTTTGGCCTTGCCATGACTGATCTGGTCGAGCATCTCCAGGCCCAAACGCCCCATTTCAACCAACGGCTGGGCTACGGTAGCCAAGGCGATGGAACTGTTGGCACGCAAAGGATTGTCATCAAACCCGCAAATGGCCAATTGCGTTGGGATAGAGATCTTTTTGGACCTGGCCACATCCATGACTTCCAGGGCCATGACGTCGGAAGCGGCAAAAATAGCCGTGGGCCTTTTCTTGAGCCTCAAGAGCTCTTGCGCTGCCTCACGGGCAGGGGTACGCAAAAATCCGCCGATCTTGACCAGGCTGCGGTCAGGCTCGATACGGTGTTTGCGAAGCGCGTCATTATAACCTTCCAGACGGGACTGGCCGGCCTGGGTGTTAAGATCACCGGCAATAGTGGCAATGCGTTTATGGCCCAGTTTAATGAATTCCTCGACCACTTGGACCGCGGCCTCGTAATTATTGACCGCGATGTAATTGATGGGCTCATGGATGATATTGTTCAAGACCAGGCACGGCATCCCACGCATAATGGCTTTTTTGACCATATCAAGGTCATTGTCGATGTCCGCGAATAAAATACCGTCGACGTATTTACGGTCCAATAACGTCGGGTCAAGCCAGGTGGCATGGTTGGAGCGGTCGGTGATATGCACCAGAAAATCCACGTTCAGGCGGCTGGCTGCCAGATTGACGCCTTTAGTGATCTCTCCCGTATAAAAGGAATGAAAAATATCCTCGAAGCGGGGTAAGATCAGCACATAGATCGGTTTGCGTTTGACAGCCATAAATGTTCCTTATTTCTCACGGTCGGTTATTGTTTTTTTCATTTTTCCCATGGTCAAATCTTCGATCTGCCGCACCCGCTCCCGGGAAATACCCAATTTCTTGGCGATCTGCGCCAGGGTGTGCGGCTGTTGCCCTTCTATGAGGCCGAAACGCATTTCAATGATCGACCTCTCACGCGCATCCAAACTTTCGAGCAGGGCCTGGGCCCTTTCCTTATCCAGGAAGATGGACACCGACTCATCAGGTGCTGCCATGTTCTCGTCTTCCAGGACATCCAGCATCTGGCCTTCCCCGTCTTCTCCCAACGGAGCATCCAGGCTAGACATCTTGGCAATGGCGCTGTCCAGCTCGCGCACCTTTTCCATGCTCACTTTAAGTTTTTTGGCGATCTCCGCGGTGGTTGGACGGCGGCGCAGGGCCTGGGTCAGGCGCTCGACGACCTTGCGGTACTTGAGGATCTCCTCATTCAAATAAACCGGCACCCGGATCATTTTTCCCTGGTCGATGATCGCCCGGGAAATGCCCTGCTTGATCCACCAGGCCGCGTAGGTGGAAAAACGAAAACCCTTTTCCGGGTCGAATTTATCCACCCCGCGCATGAGCCCGATATTGCCTTCTTCGATCAGATCGCTCAAGGATATCCCCAAATTGGTATACCGCTTGGCAATGCTGATGACCAGACGCAGGTTAGCGCGGATCATCTGCTCGCGGGCTTTTGTGTCTCCCTTTTGGACCCGCCGGGCCAGGGTAACTTCCTGCTCAGCGGTCAAAAGGGAGATATCCTTGATCTCTTTTAAATAGGATTTTATCGGATCCATTTATTTCTTTTTAGCTGTCTTCTTTTTTGATGTTCCTTTAGCATCGACCAGCGCTTCCTGAGCCGCAGCCAGACGTGCAATAGGCACGCGGTACGGTGAACAGGACACATAATTCATGCCCACCCGATGGCAGAACTTGACGCTGGCAGATTCTCCGCCGTGTTCGCCGCAAATACCTATTTTCATGTCTTTGCGTGCCGAACGTCCAAGTTCAATACCTAATTTAACTAACTTTCCAACACCGTCCTGATCCAAACTTTGGAAAGGATCATCCTTGAAGATACCGCATCCGCCGTCTTTCTCTGTAGCAACATAGGTCGGCAGGAACCTGCCGGCATCGTCGCGGGAAAGCCCCAAGGTCATCTGGGTCAGATCATTGGTACCGAAGCTGAAGAACTCAGCAAATTCTGCGATCTGATCAGCTAAAAGGGCTGCACGCGGGATCTCGATCATGGTACCGACCATGTAAGGCAATTTAACGCCGGCTTCCTTGATCAAACCCTCTGCAACCTTACGGGTCTGTTGTTCCAAAATTTTAAACTCTTTTTTGTCCATGGTCAATGGGATCATGATCTCTGGCAAGACCTTGATGCCTTCTTTGCGGCATTTGATCGCGGCAGAGATGATCGCAGTCACTTGCATATCCAGGATCTCAGGATAGGTGATACACAAACGGCAACCACGATGACCTAACATCGGATTGGACTCATGCAATTGTTCGCAACGATGCTTGATCTTATCCGGTGAGATACCGGTTATTTTGCTGAGCTTCTCGACACCGGCCTCATCTTTAGGAGTAAATTCATGCAAGGGAGGATCAATAAGGCGGATGGTCACCGGAAACCCGTTCATGGCCTTGAAAATCCCGTAAAAATCATCCCGTTGGAACGGCAGTAATCTGGCCAGGGCTTTTTTACGTGTTTCCAGGGTTTCAGCGACGATCATTTCCTGGATGGCCAGGCGGCGTTCCTCAGTATCAAAGAACATATGCTCGGTACGGCAAAGGCCGATACCTTCAGCTCCCATTTTAATAGCGTTGATGGCATCATAGGGAGTATCTGCATTGGTACGGACCTTGAGGGTACGGAATGAATCCGCCCATTTAAGGATCGTGTAATAACTTTCAGGAAGTTCAGGTTCTTTGAGAGGCAGATCCCCTTCATAGATCTCGCCGGCAGAACCATCCAAAGTAATGTAATCACCCTGTTTGATCGTTTTTCCGCCAATGACCATGCTCTTGTTCTCATAATTGATATTCAAAGCCTCACAGCCCACGATACAGCATTTGCCCCAACCACGGGCAACTACAGCCGCGTGAGATGTTTTACCGCCGGTGGCAGTCAAAATACCTTTAGCCGCATGCATACCACCCACATCTTCAGGGCTGGTCTCTTTGCGAACTAAAATGACACGCTCGCCTTTTTGGGCTATAGCCTCAGCTTCAGCAGCAGTAAAAACCACCTTACCTGCAGCCGCCCCAGGTACAGCATTGATACCGCCGCCTATCCGGATCTTCTTTAACTGATCAATACCCGTTTTCGTGGTGTCGATAACAGGATAAAAAAGACGCTCGATATCATCGGAAGAGATCCGCTTAACCGCATCCTGTTTGGAGATGACCGGCTTGACCGCAGCCTCGGCATATTTTTTAGGTAAATATCCTTTTTTAACCAAGTCACGAGCCTGCGCCTTGGTCAACAAAGGTTGGGTAGCATGGTCCAAGGCGATCGCAAAAGCGGCAGCCGGTGAACGCTTACCTGTACGGCATTGCAGCATGTACAAGGTCTCATCTTCGATCGTAAATTCCAGATCCTGCATTTCTTTATAGTATGACTCGAGGATGGCACGCACGGCACAAAGTTGATCATACGCCTTGGGCATTTGTTCATGAAGCGTGGAAAGCTTCAGCGGTGTACGGATACCAGCCACTACGTCCTCACCCTGGGCATTGATCAAATAATCCCCATAAAAGGTATTCTCGCCGGTATTGGGATCACGGGTAAAGCAAACACCTGTCCCGCTCTTATCACCCTTGTTACCGAAGACCATCTGCACCACGTTGACTGCAGTCCCTTCCAAGTCAGTGATCTTCTCTACACGTCTGTAGGTCTGGGCCTTCTCAGCTTCCCAGCTGCCAAATACGGCCATGACTGCGCCCATCAATTGCTTCCATGGGTCTTGCGGGAAATCTTCGCCCTTATTCTTCTTATAAAAAGCTTTGAACTGTTCACAAAGTTCTTTTAGGCTTTCTGCAGGGATCTCAGGATCGGTCTTGACATTCAATTTATGCTTCATCTCATGCAGCATATCTTCCATCGGCTGTTTGGAAAGGCCCATGGCCGTTGAGGAATACATCTGGATAAAGCGGCGATAAGAATCATACGCGAAACGCGGATTGCCGGTTTTCTTGGCTAAACCTTGAACTGACTGGTCGTTCAACCCTAAATTCAAAATAGTTTCAAGCATCCCCGGCATGGAACGTGCAGCGCCAGAGCGCACAGATACCAAGAGCGGATCATTAGCATCGCCCAGCTTTTTAGATGTGACTTTCTCCAGCTTCTTGAGCGCATCGCGTAATTCAGCTTCCAATCCGGCAGGCAATTTTCTACCTAATTTATAATACTCCGCACAGGTCTGGATGCTCACCGTAAAACCAGCAGGCACATTGATACCGATCGAGGTCATTTCCATCAGGCCGATACCTTTACCGCCCAAAACATTTTTACTTAGATCTGTTCCCTTTGCTTCCGCCTTGCCGGCGCCGTAAGAAAATACATGTTTTTTAGCCATTGCAACACCACTACCCTTTCTATTAAACACCTTATTATTGTTAAAGTTTTTCCTTCAAATATCCCGAAAGGCGCTCCAAAGGGATACGCTCTTGCTGCATCGTATCCCTGAAACGCACCGTGACCTGTTTATCTTCGAGTGATTGCACATCCACGGTAACGCAGAAAACAGTTCCCACCTCATCCTGACGGCGGTAGAGCTTTCCTATGGCAGCTGTATCATCATACACGCAAACCATGTCTTTTTGAAGCTCGGATTTTATTTTCTTGGCCAAAGCCACGATCCCATCATTTTTCTTCAATAAAGGCAGGACCGCCACTTTAATAGGGGCCAATTTAGGATGGAATTTCATGACCACCCGCAGGGTATCGTTGACCGTCTCCTCATGATAAGCATCCACCAGGAACGCCAGGGTCGCGCGGTCACAGCCGCCGGAAGGCTCGATGACATGGGGAAAAAACTCTTCGTTAGTCACCGGGTCTTTATATTGCAAATTCTTGCCCGAAAATTTAGCATGCTGTTTTAGATCATAATCCCCGCGATTGGCGATGCCTTCCAGTTCCGACCATCCAAAGGGGAAATTATACTCTACGTCCGTGCATCCGGCCGCGTAATGGGCCAATTCTTCCTTATCATGCACCCTTAACTTTAAATTCTCCTTCTTTAACCCCAAATCCAGGTACCAGTTAAACCGGGCCTGGATCCATTCCTCATATTTGCCTAAAGCCTGTTCCGGCCTGCAGAAATATTCGATCTCCATTTGTTCAAACTCCCGGGTACGAAAGGTGAAATTCCCGGGGGTGATCTCATTACGGAAGGATTTACCCATTTGGGCGATGCCAAAAGGCAATTTACGATGGGTAGCATCAAGCACATTGGGAAAATTCACGAAGATCCCCTGCGCGGTCTCGGGCCTCAAATAAACCACTGATGATGAATCTTCCATGGCCCCGAGATTAGTTTTGAGCATCAAATTAAAAGCACGGGGTTCGGAAAAAGAGGTATTACCGCATTGCGGGCATTTACCGTTGGGTATTTGGTCAGAACGCAGGCGTTTGTTACATTTCTTGCATTCGACCAGCATGTCGGCGAAGTTATCCGTGTGGCCGGAAGCTTTCCAGGTGGTTGGATGCATCAGGATGGCGCAATCGAGCCCCAAGACGTCATCACGAAAGTGCACGACCGACTGCCACCAGGCATTTTTAACGTTACGCTTAAGCTCACAGCCCAAAGGACCGTAATCCCAAGCGCCGCTCAGGCCGCCGTAAATTTCGGAAGATTGAAAAATAAAACCCCGCCGCTTGGCCAGGGCCACCACTTTATCCATTAAATCTGCTTGGCTCATAAGAGAAGAGGTTATTTTAGCAAAAGTCCCCTAAAAAGCAACTTTAAAACAGTTTTCCGACTATGAACGGCAAAACACTTTCCGTCCTTAATATCCTGGGGCCTAGATCAATGGTTTGACAGCCGGCAGCCTTTAATAGCTCAATTTCATAATCAAGGATGCCCCCTTCCGGCCCGATGGTAAAAAAGGTGACAGGTACATTTATTTCATTTTTGAAATAAATGTACCTGTCACCTTTTTTTTCGGGATGGGCGACAAGAGCTAATTTATCTTTGATCATTCCAGGCAATTCATCCTGAACAAAAAGTTTGAATCTTTTTTTGAGGACCACCTCCGGCATCACGGTGTCCTTGGCCTGTTCCAGGCCCAATATCAATTGTTCCTCTATGGCCTGAGGCTTTAAGGCGGAAGAATTCCACAGACTTTTCTCCACCCGATTAAAATTTAGAATGATGATCTTCTTGACCCCCAGCATGGATGCGAAAAACAGCATACGCTTAAGCATGGGCGGCCTTGGCAGGGCAAAGATCAGCGTTAAAGGCAAAGCTTCAGGCGGCTGGGACGTCAATTTTACGTCAAGTTCAAGGCTATCGTGTTTTTGGGCCACCACGGTTGCCTGTCCCATCAGGCCATTGATCCGACCCACGACCAATGTCTTGCCGCAAGGCGCCTTTAGGACCTCCTGGACATGCTTGAACCTGCGTCCGCTTAAAAGGGCCCGATCGGGGCTTTTAAAATCAGCATCGGAAAGTAAGATAAGGTTCATAAGCCGGAGGGCGTGTGAAAGGAATGTTCGTCATCAGGGAATTGACCCCCAAGGACCTCTTTCTTGTACTGCTTGACGGCCTGGATGATCTGCGGGCCTAAGTCTACATATTTTTTGCTGAATTTCGGATAAAAACGGCGGCTAAGCCCGAGGATATCATGGACCACCAAGACCTGGCCGTCGCAATGGGGCCCGGCGCCGATACCGATCGTAGGGATCTTTAATCTCTCTGTGATCTGTTTGGCCAATTCCATAGGGACACATTCCAGAACAATACTAAAAGCGCCCGCATCCTGCAACTCTATAGCATTTTTGATGATCTCCTGGGCAGAGGTCTTATCCCTGCCCTGCACCTTCATACCGCCTTTTTTAGGCGCTGTTTGCGGGGTCAGGCCCACATGGCCCATGACCGGAATACCTGTCTTAACAATGGCTGAAACAACCTGTGGACAGTGCTCAAACCATTCTAATTTCACCGCATGGCAGCCTTCCTTGATAAATTGACGCGCATTGTCCACTGCCGCTTGCGGCTCCAGCTGATAAGATCCAAAAGGCATATCACCGACGATGAGGGTATTTTTGACCGCCCGCACCACGGCCCTGGTGTGATGCAACATTTCCTTCATCCCCACCTCGGCGGTTGACTCCAGCCCCAAAACCACATTGGCCAAAGAATCCCCTACCAAAATGATATCAATGCCGGCCTCTTCCAATAAAGAAGCCATGGGATAATCATAGGCTGTCAGCATGGTGATGCGTTCGCCTTTGGATTTTTGAGCTATGATGTCCTGGATCGTTTTCATGGTGTTAAATATTTAGAGATCTTTTCCGCCGCGAGTTTACCGCCGGCAATGGC
>CAZFON010000027.1:0-11295 GCA_964520185.1 uncultured Planctomycetales bacterium
CAGATTCCGGTATCAATTGGAGCGCTCTGCAGTTATTTACTGGCTCCGGCGTTAACTGGTCCTTTTTGTCCGTTATGAGTTCTTCAGGGATCAATTGGCAGGACTTTGGTGTCTTAACCAGCAGCAATGTCAACTGGCATGACATAAGTGTGTTAAGTAACACGGGCATTAATTGGAATGATTTCGGGGTGCTTACCAAAACAGGTATCAACTGGGATGATTTATATAAGGTCAGTCATACTGGCATTAATTGGAATGATTTTGGCGTTTTAAGCCAGGTAGGGATCAATTGGAATGATTTGGCCGTGATGGGAAGGATGGGGATCAACTGGAATGATTTCGGTGTCTTGAGCAGGACAGGGGTCAACTGGAGTGATATGTATACTCTAACCAGTATTGGCATCAATTGGCAGGACTTCGGGGTATTGAGCAAAACAGGTATTAATTGGAATGACATCCAGACGATGAGCAATAGAGGCGTCAACTGGATCGATATCGGCCGCATGTCGCAGCTTGGCATCAATTGGAATGATTTTGCCTCCATGAGCAGGATAGGCATCAATTGGAATGACATCCAGACGATGAGCAATAGGGGCGTCAACTGGATCGATATCGGCCGCATGTCGGAGCTTGGCGTCAATTGGAATGATATTGCTTCTATGAGCAGGACAGGCATCAATTGGAACGATGTTGATGCATTGACCAAGTCCGGGATCAACTGGAATGATTTTGGCCGCATGTCGCAACTTGGCATCAATTGGAATGATTTTGCGGTGTTGGGACGCGCAGGTGTGAATTGGTATGATCTTGGCATCATGAGCGAGATTGGTATCAACTGGGAGAATTTCGTCACATTGACTGCCTCTGGGATAAACTGGGAGAATCTGGCGATATTGACCAGTTCAGGCGTTAACTGGCTGGCGTTAGGCCAGATCACGGGCACAGGCATTACCGGGAATATAAATTGGGAAGATTTGGGCGTCATGTCTTCGGCCGGCATCAATTGGCATGACCTGGCCACCATGAGCGATACCGGCGTCAACTGGAGCAGTTTTGAAGAATTGAGCAAGACAGGGATCAACTGGAACGATATCAACATCATCTCACGCACCGGCATTAACTGGAATGATATTGGTACTTTAAGCCGCGTCGGCATTAATTGGGATGATTTGACGGTGATGTCCACCACCGGCGTCAATTGGTTTGCCATCGGTACCCTGTCACAATCAGGCGTCAACTGGGAGGCGATCAAGAGCCTGGCGGATTCCAATGTCAATTGGGCCTCGCTGTACAATATTTCGACAGCCAATGTCAATTGGCAGGGGATCACTCTATTGGCCAGTGCCGGCGTCAATTGGGACAATGTCGCTGTCTTGAGCACGGCGGGGGTCAATTGGGATGACTTGAGGAAGATAACGGTCAGCGGTATTAATTGGCAAGATTTGAATCTCCTGTCCACCGCAGGCGTCAATTGGGAGGGCATTGGTGTCTTGTCCGTTAACAATGTTAATTGGAATGCCATCGCATCGCTTTCCGAAGCCACGATCAATTGGGCCGGTATCGGTGCCCTGGCTTCCAGTGGCATCAATTTCGAGAATTTCTCCCAATTGTCAAATTCAGGCATCAATTGGGCCAGCATCGCCGCGGAATCCACCAGCGGCATTAACTGGCTTGATATCGCTGCACAAGCCGCCAGCGGTATCAATTGGTTGGATATCTCCCTTGAGAGCCACGGTGGCGTCAATTGGCAGGATTTAAGTGTTGCCAGCACCGCGGACATCAATTGGGCCGGTATCAATAATTTGATGACCAACATGCAGACCGTCTTTACCCGTATCGGTTATGAAGGGAACGGCGATACCAACACCTTGTTTGGCCAGATAGATTCCATTGCTTCAGCCGTTACCGGTATTTCTCCCAACAGCCCGGTCAATACCATCTTAAGCACGGTCCAGAATATCCAGACCCTTTTGGGCGCCACCGGCAATTCTGAATCCAGCAATACGGTATGGGGCAACATCCAGTCCATCAAGGGCCTGATCGGATCTTCGACGAGCACTGTCAATACCACCTTATTTGGTGTGGCCAAAACCGCCAGCACCAATGCCGCGGCGGCCATGTCCCTGGCTCAGCAGATCCTGTCGTCCTTGGGCAAAGGGTCCAGCGGCGCCGACCTTGCCGGGCAATTGCAAAGCCTTCAAAGCATGGTCCAGGATATACAGTCCTCTACGACTCATTTGACCCAGGGCCTTGAAAGTCAACCCGGATTGGCGCAAGCGACGATAGATCAATTGACCCAATTCCTCAACAGCCAGGCCAAGCAAGCCGGTTTGCAGCAGACCCTGGGCGTACAGAACCTTCCTGCCAAGGAGGCCCAGGATATGGAAAAAGTTAACGACAAATTAGAAGAGATCAGGGCAAAGATCCAGGCCTTACGTGATGCGATGAACGTCCAGGATGTCGTGGTCAAGAGTTACTATGAAAGTGAATGAGGTCCAAAATAAAATGAGAATTAAAATTTTCAGCGCTTTCGTTGCTTTTTATATTGCGGTGGCCCCGGCGGTTTTTGCCGACATTACCATCAATCTCGTGGCGGTCAACGGCAAGGACTCACCCAAAACCTCATCGATCCGCTTCGATCTTCCCGGCGAACTTTCCGCGGAAGATATCGTCGACACCAACGGCCTGCAGTTGGATTATGATGTCGATGACGCAAATTATTTCGTATTTGGGGACGTAGCCTTCAAGCCCAAGGAGTCCAAGACTTTCCGTATCCTCGTCAAGGACAAGTGGATGGCCTCCCCTCAGATGGTCGCTGATCTCAAGAAGCAGATCGATCAGGGCTATGACACGCTGGGAGTGCCGTACAATGCCAAGAACGCCCAGATCCTCAAGGACCGCTTATATGCCAAGATAGACTACATCGTCGGTTTGCAAACCACCAACGCAGGGAGCACGGAAAAGCGCATCGATGCCTACAGGCAATACACCAAGGATATAAAAAGGATCCAAAATAATGCCCTGGATGTGGCTTATTGGCGCTCTGATCCGGCGGTGGAGGAAGCCTCTCCTAAGCTCATTCATTTAAGGATCGAGGTTAGCAACCCCACGACGGTCGTTAAGCATTTTAAGCATAAGGATTATTTGCCAGGCGAAGTCAAGCCTGAAGACGTGGTGGAGGCCGAGGGGTTTGAAGTACGCTATGACCAGGTCAAGCAGCAGTCTTTTCTTTTTAAGGAAGAGGACCTGTCTCCGGGGGTAGACAAGAAATATTCCATCGGCATCATCGATATTTGGAATATCGACCAGAAAAGTTTGGATAATTTGCGCGCCCGGACCGCAAAGGCCGTAGATTTCCTTAAAGGTTCAAAATACGAGGAGTTGGCTCAAATTTTGACGGACCGCATCAGTGCCAATTTAAAGGGCATTGAGGATTCCCAGGCCGTGGCAAGGCCGATTTTGGCGCACATCGGCGCTTACCGTATCAATAAGTTGACCTACGCTGATGTCCAAAAAGATGTGGAAACCCTGGAGAAGCTGCTGTCTGTATTCCGTGAGAATTTGACCAAGAGCAAGGTGGAGAACGTTTTGGCAAAGATACAATCCCTGAAAGGCGTTGCCGACGTATCTAAGGTCATGTTTAACAAGAAGTTCGAGTCCACCACGGCCTTCAGCTTCACGGGATGGATATTGATGTTTGTCTGTCTTTTTACAGGGGTCAATTTTGTCATCTGGTTGATCCGTTCCAAGGATAAAAAATTAAAAGATACAACGGTGCCGGGGGCAACACCACCGCCATCAGCGCCGCCGGGGTCGACACCACCGCCCCAAAAATGAGGAGGGATTAAGCGTCTTATGGAATTACAGTATACGGAGATAGGCATTGTCAAGGCCATGCGCGGGTGTATTGTGCTGGTGAAGGGTTTTCGCAATTGCATCAACGGCCAATTGATCAAATTCGGTTACGGTACCATCGGTATGATCGTAGGGTTCAATGAACAAGAGGCCCAGATCCTGGTCATCAAGGAGACGGAAAAGATCAAGACAGGGGACAAGGCTGTGGCCTCCATCGAGCCTTTTGATACACCCGTTGGAGAAAAGTTTATCGGTCGCATTTTAAGTCCTTTGTGTGAGCCTCTCGACGGCCTTGGGCCGTTGGAATATGATAAGAAACACCCCATTTTCCCTGAGTCGCCACCGATCCTGGTGCGCCAGCCGTTGAAAAAGACCTTGGAGACAGGCATCAAAGTATTGGATGCGATGATCCCCATTGGTTTCGGCCAGCGCGAACTGGTCATGGGTGACAAAAGTACAGGCAAAACCACCTTTGTTACGGATACCATCTTGAACCAGAAGTCCACGGGTGTGATCTGTATCTATTGCGGCATTGGTAAACCACGTTCGGCCATGGCCAAGATCGTACAACTATTTAAAGACCATGAATGTTTTAAGTATAGCCTGATCATCTCGGCAGGTGCCTCGGCCCCGCCGGGCCAGCAGTACCTGGCGCCCTATATAGCTTGCTCTATCGCTGAATATTTCCTTCATCAGGGCAAGAATGTCTTTGTGGGTTTCGATGATTTCACCAAGCATGCCTGGGCCTATCGTGAAATTTCTCTTCTCCTGGGCCGTCCACCGGGACGCGACTCTTACCCGGGTGACATTTTCTATCTTCATTCCAAGATGATCGAGCGAGCCTGCCATTTGGACGAAAAGCGCGGCGGGGGATCAGTCACCTTTTTCCCCATTGTGGAGATCCTGGAAGGTGACCTGACAGCTTTCGTGCCTTCGAACCTGGTGTCCATGACCGATGGCCAGATATATTTAAGCGCCTCTTTATTTGGGGAAGGCCAAAAGCCTGCGTTGGACTTGGGGTTATCGGTCTCGCGCGTCGGTTCCAAGGTGCAATGGCATGCCATCAAGACCCTTTCCGGCCCTTTGCGTTTGGAATATTTGCAATACCGCGAACTCTTGCGCATATCGAAATTAAAGACCGGTGGCCAGTCCGACGAGACCCTGGAGAAGCTCAAGCGAGGGGCCATCCTGACGGAGATCCTGCGTCAGGATAAGGACAAGCCCGTGTCGCAGGAAACACAGGTGATCATTTTTTATGCGTTCAATAAAAAAATGATGAACGAACTGACCATTCCCGAAGTGCGTATTTTTCAGGATGATCTTTGGGAATATGCCCGGAAGGTAAAGCCGGACCTTTTGACATTGATCCGGGAAAAACGCAAGCTTGAGCCTGAGGTGGAAAGAGGCATTACAGATCTGGTGACGGCCTATGTCCAGGAGATCATCAATCGGCGTTCCAAACCTGTTGCCAACAAATTCGACGATTACGAGGATACTGAGCCCGAGATCGCTGTTAAAAAGTGATCTTAAGATATAATTATGGCCACATTCAAAAATAATTTCCGCTGTGTTATTTTAAGCCCCAAAAGCCTGGTTTTTGAAAGCGAGGTCAACAGCCTTTTTATCGTTGGTGACCGTAGCGAATATGAGCTCTTGGCTTATCATTATCCCTTGATCGGCCTGGTGCAGGAGGGGGACATCATCATCGATTGGAAAAGAAGGGTGCCAATTCAGTCAGGAATTTTAAGGTTTTTTGCCAATGAATGTACTATATTAGTGGAAGAAAAAGCCGACACCCTGACAGCAGCCCAAAAGACAGCGGAGAAGCCCATTAAACATTAAATAGGGTGGCTGAAAGTTTATGTCTAGAGGAGTATCATGGTAGCTGAAACATTTATTATACTTACAGTTATGTTTATAGCGGTAATGGGGCCGTCGGTGGTCATCGCCGTCTTGGGTTATGCCGTTATCAAGGCCCTGGGGCGCAACCCGTCGGCAGCTTCAAAGATCTTTATGGGGATGGCGGTCATGCTGGTGTTTGTGGAATCCATCTCCATTGTGGCAATCCTGATGATCTTTCAGACTTTCAAGACTTAAGCTATGGGATTACAACATTGGTATCAGGGGCTGATCTTTATTGGTGTTTTTTGGTTCATCATCGCCGTTCCCTGTTTTGTGGTTGCTTTTTGGGGGTCCAAGATCATCAATGACCTGGGTAATTTCCCCACGAAAGCGGCCCAGATCCAGTTATCGGCCTGGTGGATCTATCTGGTGGAATTTGTTTTTCTTTTGCTGTTGATCGGTTACGGCGCATTTATTATTAATAGTCAAATGGGGGCATAACTTTAGGAGATATATATGGGTTGGGATTTGATTTTAAAAGCAGCTTTCCTATTGGTCATTGTCTCGGCAACAGTCATCGTGCTGATCTGGTATTTTATCTTCAGCAAGGTGGAGGGAGCCAAGGAGCGCCTGGACCACGACGCTGAGACCGCCCGCCAGCGGGAGGGGGAATTAAACCAGAAGATCAAGCAAGCGGACGCCGAATTGCAAAAGCGCAGGGCGGAGCTGGACATCATGGAAAAGAAAATGCGCCAGGAGATCGAGGAACAAACCATCAAGGAAAAACAAGAGATGATCGATCGTGCCCGCAAGGAAGCCGAGGACATCATCACCAAGGCCCAGAACAATCGTGAGCAGATCCGCCGGGATATCGAAAAGACCATGGAGATCCAGATCGTTGATTATGCCTCGACCATTGCCGCCGAGGTAATGAGTGTCAAGGTCAAAGAAGCCCTGGACAAGCATTTGATTGCGGAATTCATCGAAAAATTGAACAAGGTGGACATGAGCCGTATCAGCGTGGACATCAAGGTTGCCGATGTGATCTCCGCCTCTCCTATTTCTGAACCCTTGCTGGCTGAATTGAGCGAGGTCTTTAGGACCAAGCTCTCCCGCGATATTCAATTGAACCCCAAGGTCGACCCCAAGGTTGTAGGCGGTATTGTTTTGATGTTCGAAAGCCTGCAATTGGATGGAAGCCTGCAGAATTCTTTTAGAGAAGCATCCATTGTTTTAAAACAACAGGTGGAGAAGAAATATACCGGATAAGTTGATATGGGCAAGGCCAATAAGGTCAAAAGCGAGGTCATGGAAGTCCGCGAGCTGGTGGACCTGCTACAGGTCCTCAAGGACGTGGGGGACATGAAATACCATGCCATGGCGGCCCAAAAAGTAAAATTCAACCGGTTCAATGAGTCTTTTACGGAGTTTTTCAATCTGGTGGGCTTTTCCCAGGTCAAGCATCCGTTGGTCCACAATGAGAATCCGACATCGATCCTCCTGGTGATCACGACTGAATTAGGTTTCGTTGGGGACCTTAATACCAAAGTAGTAACCAGGGCTTTGGAAGAGAAAGAAAAAAACCCTCAATCCCAGCTGGTGGTGGTCGGCAAAAAAGGTGTGGCAAGGTTTGAGGCCTTGGGACACAAAATACTTAAAGCTTATGAAGAGGTCGAAGAACGCGGTTTTTATGAGGTAGCTGTCGAAATAAAGTCCTATCTGGTCAAGGAAGTGATGGAAGGCAGGGTGGGCCGCGTCATTGTGGTCTATCCATGGCCAAAGGATTATACCACCACCAAGCCGCGTGCCGTTAAGTTGCTGCCTTGTGAAGACCTGTTGCCGAGGCAGGCTCAGACCGTTGAGAAGTTCCACCGGGTCATCGAGGAGTCTGATCCCGTGGACATGATCGGTTATTTGGCCGACCTATGGATGTCTTCCAAGGTTTACGAAATTTTCTTTGATACCAGCCTGGCTGCCGCAGCAGCGCAGACCCAGCAGTTGGATAACAGTTTGGGTAAGATGCGCAAAGAGCGCGACGCGGTCAAATTGAAATATCGCAAAGCCAAGCGCGGGGACATTGACAAGAGCTTGCGTGAGGTTTTCTCAGCCAGGATGATGGTTGCAAAGTAGAGGGAGTTAAAGGATGGAAGAAGAGCACCAGGAGCAAGCCCCCGGGCCGGTAAAATCAGATAAGCCCATCACAGAACCCCCTTTACCGCCGGGCGTGGTGCCCAATACGGGCCGTGTTTCTGCGGTACAAGGACCGGTGGTGGACGTGCGTTTTCCTGAGGATGAAGATCCTCCGGCGGTGTATGACTGTATCATCACGTATACCTTCGATGGTAAAAAGATCACTCTACAGACCGCGGAGCACTTGGGACCCGGATTGGTACGTTGTATTTCATTTAATGAAACCCTGAATTTGCAATTGGGTGCGCCCTGCACCAATACCAAACGTCCGACGGCTATTCCTATCGGCGATGGTTGTTTTTCCCGCGTCATGGACGCCTCCGGCAAGCCTTTGGACGAGGCCGGCCCTTACGATTGCCCGGAGACTGTCCCTATCCGCAGGCCGGCAGTCCAGATCGGGTTTGACCTTAAGGAAAAAGGGCGTGATATCCCCGAGCTTTTGGAAACCGGCATCAAATATATCGATCTGCTTTATCCGATGATCAAAGGAAGCAAGACCGGGGTCCTGGGAGGGGCGGGCTGCGGTAAGACCGTCGTCATTCTTGAGCTTATCAATAATATCGTCAAGGCCCACGGCGGAGCCTGCGTATTTACGGGGATCGGCGAGCGTATCCGTGAAGGCAATGAATTGTATTATGAATTGAAAGAGGCCCATCTTTTGCCCAAAGTCATGTTGGCCTTTGGTCAGATGGACCAGCCGCCCGGCGCCCGTGCGGAAGTCGTCAATGCAGGCTTGACCATGGCGGAATATTTGCTTTCTAAAAACAAGGACGTGCTTTTGTTCATGGACAATTTGTATCGTTTCATCCAGGGAGGCCAGGAAGTTTCCACCCTTTTAGGCCGCGTGCCAGCAGAAACCGGATACCAGCCGACCTTGGCCTCGGAGGTCAATACTGTCCAGGAACGTATCAGGTCCGTGAAAGGCGGGGGGTCCATCACCGCCATGCAGGCTGTGTATGTGCCCGCGGACGATATGACAGACCCTGCGGTCGTTTCCATCTTTGCGACCCTCGACGGTGTGGTTGTGCTTTCCCGCGATTTGGTCCAGCGCGGCATGTACCCGGCCATCGATCCTTTGCAAAGCTCGTGCACTAACCTTGATACCAATGTGGTGGGCCGCCGCCATTACGAGGTCTCCCAGCAGGTCATCCAGCATTTTAACAAGCACAATGCCTTAAAGCGCATTGTGGCGGTCATTGGCTTGGAAGAGTTAAGCAAGGAAGACCAGAAGGTGTATAAGCGGGCCGAGAAATTGTACAATTTTATGACCCAACCTTTCACGGTTTCTGAAGTATTTACCGGTAAAAAAGGCGAGTACGTGCCTTTGGAAGACAATATCCTGGGCTGTGAGAGGATCTTGCGAGGGGATTATGACCATATGGAAGCGCAGGATTTTTACATGATCGGTAAATCGCCCAAGGTTTAGCTTGGTCCTAAAGGAGTCGAACGTTTATGTATAAACCAGCAGCTAACAAGATACTTGTTGATGTTCTGGTCAAGGCAGGGCTCGTAAGTCAGGCCAATGCCGAAAACCACCTTGAAGGCGCCAAAATGGAACATCAAGATCTCAACAACTACCTCATCCGGCACGGGATATTGACCGAACACGAGATAATCGGTGCTTTGTCCAAAGCATTAAAGCTGCCGGTGGTGGATTTGAAAGAAAAAGGGATTTCCCAAGTTGTCATCGACCGTGTACCGGTCAAGTTCGCCTCTTTTTATAATTTCATGCCTATGTCCATTGAAGGCAATACGCTGACTCTGGCCATTTCCTCACCGCTGGACGTACGCATGGAAGATGATATCCGGGTGCATTTAGGCCTGCAGCCTCAGGTGGTGCTGGCCTTGCGCAGCGATATCCAGGAGGCCCTTAAGCAATATTATGGTCTGGCCTCGGACACCATTGACCGTATCCTGACCAAGGACCCCCGTAAGCTTAAATCCGACGCTAATCAGGATGCCTGGGTCGAAGACATCGAGAAGCAAAGTGAAGACCCTTCGGTGGCCAAGCTTGTCAATCAGATCATCCTCGAGGCTTACCAACAAAGGGCGACCGACATCCACATCGAGCCTTATCGCGACAAAATGCGGCTACGTTACCGGATTGACGGGGTGCTGGTGGACGCCAACCTGCCTCCGGAAGCCAGGCATTTTTTGCTTCCCATGATCTCGCGCATCAAGATCATGTCGAATTTAAGCATCACTGAAAGAAGATTGCCCCAGGACGGCAGCACGGTCGTTCATACCAACGACCAGGACCTGGATTTGCGCATTTCTACCGTGCCGGAGCTCCGAGGGGAGAGCATGGTCATTCGCATTTTACCCACCAAGTCCATGCGCACTAAGCTGGAAGACTTGGGGTTAAATACGGAGAATGCCCGTAAGATCAGGGAACTGATCCAGACTTCCCATGGGATTATTTTTGTGACCGGCCCCACGTGCAGCGGTAAGACCACCACTCTTTATGCCTGCTTGCATGAATTAAACCGTGATGATCAAAAGATCATCACCATTGAGGACCCCATTGAATATGAAATGGAGGGCATTACTCAAATTCAGATCAGCCCTAAATTGAATTTCAGTTTTGCAGAAGGATTAAGGAACATCTTGCGTCATGACCCGGATATCATCATGGTCGGCGAGGTGCGTGACCTGGACACCGCGGAAATAGCCATCCGCACCTCTCTGACCGGCCATTTGGTTTTCTCGACGCTGCACACGAATGATGCGGCCAGCGGTATCACACGCCTGATCGACATGGGCGTCGAGCCATATCTGGTGGCTTCTTCCGTTGAAGCCTTCGTGGCCCAGCGCCTGGTACGTTTGATCTGTCCCCACTGCAAACAAGAAGACCCCGCGGTGCCGGACACGGTCATTCAGGAGATGTCCCAATCGCTTAACATCGCGCCGGAGAAGATCAAAGTCTGCCAGGGCCGTGGCTGCGAAATATGCAATAAGACAGGCTATTATGGCCGCACGGCGATCTATGAGATCCTGCAGATGGATGAAACTATCCGTGGCATGCTGACAGGCAAGCCCAGTTCTGAACGTGTTAAATTTTTAGCCATGAAAAACGGCATGGTCACCCTAAGACAGAACGGCTGGCAATGTGTGGCCCAGGGGATCACAACACCTTCCGAGGTCTTATATGTTTCATCCAAGGACAACTGGGCTTTGAAAGAAAGGGCCACGGACCATTAATAAGGTAACAGCTTATGCCTTCCTACATATATAAAGCCAAAAAAGATGCAGCCAATACAATCACCGGACATCTCCAGGCTCAGACCGAGGACGATGCTTTGGAGATGATCCATCAGTTGGGTCTTATCCCGGTGTCCATCGAAGAGAGCAACGCCGAGGGTGTTTTGGTCAGCAATATCAGGGTAGTCAGGGTAAAGGGCCAAGAGC
>CAZFON010000028.1:0-11141 GCA_964520185.1 uncultured Planctomycetales bacterium
CCACGATCTCAAACTGATTCTGAAAAGCCGCGGGGAGCGAAAAACCCGCCGGGTTTATGCCGCTTCCGGCCATGTGCGCGTGTTTCCAGGTAGCTCCTCCGTCGGGAGAATATTTCATGAAGACCCATACGGCGTCAAAATTGTAGGAGTTATACCAGCTGTTGTCCTGTGACAAGTTACAAGAAAAGGTCATGGCGTTGGCCGCGGTGTTGATGTTCACCTCGTCCAAATTGCTTAATTGCAAATTATTGGCCCAGGCCTTGGGAAAACTCAAGAAAATAAAAAGTAAAATGAACCTAACCACCATCATATGTTCTGACTCCTCTGCCACCAAAAGTGCTTTGGGCTGTTGCATCCGTCAATGCTGCCTGTGTCCGGTCCGATGTTCTTAAATAGTTGGCCTGGTCATTCCAGGAACCACCCCGGAAACCCGACCCCGCAGCTCCGTCGACACCATAGCCGGGCGACGCGTCCATACCCGGCCAGCCGGCCACACTGGCATTGCCTTCATAGCCGGTGGCAGTGGTGAGCGTCCCATTGCCATGGGTCCCGCTAAATTGCAAACCCGTACTGTTGCCGACAGCAACCGTCCGTTCTTTCAGATCCCCTGCCAAGTCCATGACCCCGTAATAAGAAGCGCCGGAAGAAACTCTCGTCGATCCGGCCACCGCAAAAATACCGCCGCGCAAAGGCCCCTGGTTATATCCCGCGCCCTGAGCGGCGTCTCCGCCGCTGAAGGTCGTGGCATTGTAATTGGCGTTGGCATTGTCAGGCGCGGTCACGGTTTCCGTGCCGTCTTCGGAAGTGCCTGAGATGGTCGCTGCTGCGGCAATGGCTTGATTGCCCCAAATATATTCCCCAGGATTGGCCAGAAGCGGCCCCCGCGATGCTTTTTCAAATTCCAATTCAGTCATGGGACGAAGCGCGTCCCATGCCAAAAATGCCGCCAGGTCCATCCAGCTTAAATAACTGACAGGCCGGGAAGGCCTCAGCGTCGAGCACAAAAGGGGCGTACCGGCGCAGCTGATGGTATTGCGATTAACGGCACTGACGGAATTTTTATGGGTTTGGTCTGACAGATCGCGGTTGAGGCGGCCTGCTGCGGAGAGGGAATTTACAAAAGCCACCCATTGACCTTCGTTGATCTTATATTTCATCATATAAAAAGCGTTGTACCCTTTTGGAAAAGCCGCGGGAATAGTAAAGCTTGCACCGGTGGCGAACTCGCCGGTGTTGCCGGCAGAAACATACTGGTACCCGCCGGAGGTGGCGTTGGTGACAGGGATGACATTTTCACTGCCGATATGCCAGGGGCTTGGATCCGAGCTGCCGCTATTGAGCGAAGCGGTGCTGACATTATAATCACCAGCATAAAAAGCTCCCTGGGGAATAAAAACCATTTCCAGGCCCAAAACGCCGGCATAGATCTTGTCTGTATTGCTGAAGCCGCAGCTTTGATAATTAATGGTCAACTGCACATTTTGAGTGATGATATCGCCGCTGAACCCCGAACTGGCAGGCTGCAAGAAGGCGCCGGTGGCATCATGGGGGACATAGATCTGCAGATTAGGGGCTGAGCCCGTCGATGTTCCTGCCGGATTGAAGCCAGTGGCGGCCATGGGACACATAACGCCCGCCGTGGGCGTCGAAGCGCTATTGATCAAGCGCACGGTAAGCCAGGCCGCATCATGGTTGATCTTGTTACGCCAGGAGTTCTGCCAGCTGACGTTAAAGGAGACCACGAGCGTGCCGGCGCCAGGGTCACGCGAGCCCAGGGAAACGTTGGTGACCGACAGATTATTCGCGTAAGCCGGCATACACCAAAGAATCAATATGAGTAAAACATTTAAAAAATTTTTCATTATCAAAATCATCCCTAACGTGTTAAATTATAATTTCCTTCGTTTTTATCCAGGATCGAATCGACCTTGCTTCGCAAGCTGAACTTGGCCTGCAATATTTTTTCTTTCACCGCGTTCTTGTCGTCGGCGTCTGGTTTTAAATACAAATACATTTGATAATGCTTTAAAGCCGTTTCCTGGTCCCCCAAATACTCACCGCTGACAAAGCCAAGGTTGTAATGGGTGTCCGGGTCATTGGGCGCCAGGTCCACGGCCTGATAATATTCCACCACCGCCCGCTGGTAATCGCCCTTCTCGAAATAAATATTGCCCATGTTGTAATGGGCCTTGGCCAGCTCCTGCCTGAAGACCTTGTCCTGCGGGACAATGTCATCGCCTTTAGCGATCATCTCATTGGTCTTGGCTTCGAGCTCGAGGGTGGTCTGCTGGCCCTGTTCCTTGACCACCTCTTTCTTGGCCTGTTCGGTCTGTTGAGTGGCCAACTTGCCTTCCAATTCCTGCATGCGTTTTTGGTAATCAGCGTCCTTCTCGGTCAACAAGGCACGGATATCCTGGATCTCCTTGGTGTATTTCCTGTTAAGCTGCTCCACCCGTCGGATCTCCTTGACAAAATCCGCGCGTTCAGCCTCTGCTTCGTTGGCAGGCCCGGTATTGGGCAGCGGCGGCCCGCTTTCACCCTGGGCCGTGGCACGGCCCCCTTGCAAAACCCCTAGTATAAAAACGAGGCCCATGATCAGGGTCATCCTTCTCAACAAATTCTTCATACGTTCATTTCTCCAAGAAATTTTTAAGATCATTTGGATTCAGTCCCCACGGTTGTTGCCAGGTCACTTGGTTTGATGGTCTCATCCCCGGAAAGCTCATTGGGCTTGATGGTCATCGGTGGATTCGTCAGATGATTGGCCGGTTTAAGGCCCTCGTTATAAGTTTTGACCGACTTGATGGTGCCGATCTCTTTGGCATAATCATCCCCGCCGTGCACGATATGCGGGGTGATCAGGATCACGATCTCTGTATTGGTCATGGTGTCCGTCGTGCGCGAGAAAGCGCCGCCGATCAAAGGCAGGTTCATGAGGCCGGGAACGCCTTTTTTCGTATGCACCTTGTCCTGGTTCCGCAAGCCCGCCATCACGATGGTCTGGCCGTCCTTGACCATGACGGATGTTTCAATTTCGGTCTTATTGACCTGCGGGATGGTGCTGCCTTCAGCGGACTTGATGCTTGCGACCACTTCGGAAATTTCCGGTGTCAACTTCATGGTCACCATACCGTCGTCATTGATCGTCGGGATGACACTCAACTTCAGGCCCACATCCACGAAACGCACGTCGTCGGACGTGATGGCATTGTCGCCCGTACCGTTGGTCGTGGCCACAATGTAGGGGACGGTATCGCCCACATGGATCTTGGCCTCTTCATTGTTAGTCACCAAAATTTGAGGCGTCGAAAGGATCTTGGTATCGCTGACCTGCTGCAAGGCGCGTATGGCGGTAGTAACATCATTGGCATTGAAATTCCCGACAGCAACCCTGCCGAAAGTATTGGTGAGATTATCTCCTGCTGAAGTACCGGCAGCAGCAGCTTTATTCAAAGCGGCCTCATCCAACGTACTGCTTGAAGCGCTGAATATTGTTTTCCCATTCACCTGCAGCGGGGCCGTGATGTCCATGCCCACGTCATAGGTGGGATTGATGACCACCTGAAGGACCCTGGCCTCGATGAGAACTTCCTTGGTCGGAACATCCAGGCTGCGGATGTATTTTTCCACTTCCTCTCGGCGGCCGGGGAAGACGCGCACCAAAACCTCATTGGACCGTTCATCCGCGGTGATGGTACCCACCCCTTTGGCATCGATACGCGAACGCAATTTTTCCGCCACCACATCCGCCTTGGCATATTTTAAATTGAATACCATGCTGTCCAGCGGCTGCTCGATGGCCGCGATGGCCTTTTTCATCTGCATGATGGACGGGTGCGTATCCACCAAGACCACGGAACCGCTGTCCTCGTCGATGATTATTTTACCGCGGTTGCTGCGCATATTGTCAAGAGCGGCCAGCACGTAGCTGGGTTTGGCATACTGCAGGTGCACGATGGCCACTTCCGTTTTGTCACTGAAAAGTTTGCCGTACATGGACTCATATTCAGCGGCGGACATGATCTGGATGATGTCGTCCTGGATGTAATACGCGAGCTTATAGGAGATGACCACGATGTCCAGGGCATCCTTGATGGTCACATCGTGCAAGAGCACGGTGGTATGGCCTGTCACCGAGGGAGAGATGATGACGTTAAAATCCCCTTTCTGGGCCAGGAACTTGATGACGTCCACGATGTTCATGTCGCGCACATCCAGCGTGATCTTGCGCTGCATCCGGTCATCCATGGACTCCTTGGGCTCGGTCAGGATGATAGGCTTGATGGCCTGCCCCTCATCATCCGATTGGGCGTAGGCAAAATGACCGGTGCCCAGGAAACAGGCAAAAACAAACAGGCAAAGAACCGGCATCCTGATTTGCTTTTTGCTTATGTTGAAGGGTCCTAGGCTCATAGCTTGACCGTCGTCTCCTCGCCGTTATGGCTGAAGACAGCCCTGTCCGTAAAAATGGACTTGACCGTAATACCTTCTATCTCGTCGCCTGATTTAAGAAAAAAAACCTTATTGTTCTGCATATCGCTCATCATGATGGAGGCCGTTTCCGGAAGGTCCAGCCACGCGATGCCGACTAATCTATATCTTGAAAGCTGCTGCTGCAGGTCCTTGACCATTGCCGCTTTGTTGGGTTTGGGCACATAGGGTTTGAAAATGTCCCACTCTTTGGTTTGCTGTAGATAATAATCAACGTCGGGGACGGCCGGCAGGCTGATATCGGATAAAGGGACCTTGTTCTTGGCCTCGAGCGAAAACCGGACTTGCGTACTTAACATGGCGGAACCGGAAAGGAATTCGACAACCAGGAGCACGCAACAAATGATGATCCCCAGAAATAAAAATATATTTAAAAGCCCGATGGAAAAGGCAAACTTGAATTTCTTTTTGACGGGCGCGGGCAGGGAAGATTTGGCAGCGATCGAAGAAGCAGGCCTCTTCATCATCTTCAGTAATTTTTCTTCTGCCGATTCTTTAGCCATAGAAGGAAACCTTCTTCAATTACCTTCTGTTACCTTACTATATTACATTTAGATTAAGAAAATTATATATAAAACACACAGTTTTCTGAAAATATAATGTGTATATATTTAACATCTTAACATAGAGGATATTTGTGGCAAGATTTTATGATTTTTTTTTACTTAGGAGCGGAATTTTACCGTAACTCATTGAAACTGCGGGGGAAGTAAATTTCTGGGCAAAATATAAAACTTTTATCTAAAATTAAAGAAACCCGTCGCAAAACCTAAAAAACGCGCAAAAGCCCTGCCCCAAAACACAAAACCAAGAAAAATCCCATCAAAAAGAGAACCAGCTATCAAAAGCCCCCAAATCATCTCAAATACCAAAAAAGAAGATAATATTAAAATCCCTGTCTCCAAATTTAAAACCAAACAAGCCAAAGAGACCACGACCCAAGGCATTTCGATGATATCTTTCCAGAACGTGTAGCCGTCTCCCAACAACATGGACGGATGGTCCTTATACATCTTCAAACGCCAATATCCGTGATGGAATTGTTCTTTCAAATATTTGACCACACGCGTGGGGTGATAATGGTCCACCAAGGCCTGGCGTTGAAAAAGGATCCGTGGACCGAAACGGACGATCTTATAACTTAAATCATTGTCCTCTCCGCTGGCCCGACGGTAAACAGTATTAAACCCCCCCACGGCATCAAACACTTCCTTTCTGATGCAAAAATTATAACTACCGAAAGCGTTGGGAAAATCCGGCATCAGGCGGTTATGACGCCAGAGGATCTCCTGATAAATGCAGCGGCTCAAACGGCTTTTTTTGTTAGCGATGCCGTAACTTCCGGCCACAACACCGATCTCCCCCTGATCAAATCCGGACATCAATCGCGCAATCCAGTCTTCATGCGCAAGGCAATCAGAATCAGTAAAAGCCAAATACTCGCCCTGCGCCAACGCGGCACCATGATTACGCGCAGCGGCAGGCCCGGCATTTTTCTGAAAAATATACCGCACGGCAGGAAATGAACCCACGATCTTGGCCGTGTCATCGCTGGAGCCGTCGTCCACAACGATCACCTCATAAGGCTGGGTACAAATTTGCCTGGATAAAGCTTCAAGTGTTTTGCCGATAGTGGCCGAAGCATTGTAGGCCGGAACAATAACGCTGACGCAAATCTTATTCATATCATTCAACTTAAGTGAGCTCTATTCTAATTTCAATTTCTTCTTCAATTCCTTAAGCTCAAATTCCACGAGAGCGATCTTTTGAGCCATCACGTCGTTACGATTATTTTGCTGGCATAAAAACACGGTCAGCAAAAGGCTTAAGAAAACGAAAGCACAAAACAAGGAGAAGAAAATAAAATTGCTGGGTAATTCAAATCCAAGAAAAGCCGCGCAGGCAAAAAGCAAGCGGTAAAAGACAGCGGAAAAAATAGCCCCGGCGGAAACCAAGAGCCAGCCCATGGCATACTTAAAAGTCAATTTCCGCCGGCGTACCAGTTCGATGACGAACAAAAATATCGCCGTGGAAACAGTTATCGATACCACATGGATGTTCATGCCTCCTCCTTCTTTTGACGGATCATCAGTAACAAGATCGCCAAGGTCACCTTGGACATATAATACAAGGATTTCAAATAACGGATAGAGCTGCTACCTGCCTCGCGGGGACGCATCATCACCGGTATCTCCACCATCCGTGCCCCGGCCTGCTGGGCTACCACGATGGCCTCAGGCTCGGGAAAATCAAGCGGGTAATATTCAGAAAACAATACGATCATTTTTTTATTATAAGCGCGGAACCCTGAGGTCGGGTCATTGATCTTTACACCTGTCAGGAAATTGATCAGGTGCACAAAAAAATTGATCCCCACCCTGCGGCTGAAGGATGAGCGGAAGCCTCCTGTTTTTTCCAGAAAACGGCTGCCTATCACCATGTCCGCTTCAAGACGCAGCAGAGGTCCGAGCAACTTGCCGATGCAGGCAGGATCATGCTGGCCATCACCGTCGATCTGCAAGGCCATATCATACTGATGCTCCAGGGCATATTTAAATCCGGTCTGCACCGCGGCACCGATACCCAAATTAAACGGCAAGGACACCACCATCCCGCCGGCACAAAATGCTTCTTGGGACGTGGCATCCTGAGAGCCGTCATCGATGACTAAAATATCAACATCCGGGGAGACTTTACGGATTTCTTCAACGGTGCGCTTGATGTTACCGCACTCATTAAAAGCAGGGACGATGGCAAGGATCTTGGCATTCATGTCCAGAAATTTTGCAGACGGCACCTCAAACTGAAATCCAAAAGATCTTCTCCAACACAAAGGACGACACCGCCTTTGAGCCCAGCTTCGATGCGATATTTCAACTGCGCCTGGGGGAACCTGCGCTTGGAGACGGATTCAAACCGATAGCGGAATTCTTTATTGACCGTTGAGCAAGAAAACACCGTGATCTCCTTGATCTGGTCCGAGCTTTTGCAGGACTCAAATTTTTCCAACGCGGAATTCATTAACTCCCTGTCTAAAAGGCGCTTCAAAACAAAGATCACGGCCAGCACAAAAACAACCTGAATCAAAAAAATGATCAAAATGGTGGGCATAGTTTTTTAATGCCCGGCTTTCATGGAGATCAAGGCCGCAGCCAGATTGATCAAGCCGTCCTTGGGCGCATCGCTGATGGTCTTGTCAGGGGTGATACCGTCGAAACCAAACATGCTTCCGTCGGGATAATACCCGCGCGATACGACCATCGCCACCATGGAGCCGTCATCAAATGGGAACATGGACTTAAGCAAGATCTGGCCCGCAGTATTTATGCCCAAGACAGCGGCCCGGTGCCTGAATTGCATGATACCCGTAAATAATTCCGCCGCGGAACCGGTGCCCGCGTCAACAAGAATGATCATGGGACCGCCAAACTTGTATTGAGGGTCAATGGAAGGGACATCCAGGTCGGCCCTGGGGCCCCCGCGCTTTTGGAAATAAGCAAATTCATCCCCGCCCTGCAGAAAAAAAGCGGAAATTTCCCTGGCCGCCAAAGGCGGACCGCCGGGATTGTCCCGCAAATCCAGGACAAGACCTTTGGGGTTCTGCACTTCGATCATCTTTAGAAAACGGTACATATCTTCACCCGTCATACGGTTGAATTTGGGAACTTCCAGGCAAAAAACACCTTCCACCGGCACCGGATGCAGGAAAACGGTTTGCTTGAAATATTCCATGCTGATAACTTGAATTGTTTTTTGTGTCTTGTCCTCATGAGAAATATAGGTCAATTTGACTTTTGTGCCTGCAATTGGATTTAATTTGGCGTTGATGGCGTCAATGGTCATGGGCTGCACCGGTGTGGCGTCGATCTTCAAGATCACGTCATCTTCGCGCAGTCCCTTTTCGTACGCATCCGAGCGCGGCTCCATGCGGGTGACCAGAAAACCGATATCGTTCTTTTGCCCTTCTATCCCTAAGTCGATCCTCTGGCCAAGGGCCTCATGCTGGAATTTCTCAGCGGGTTTGGGCGGATAGAATTGGGTGAACCTGTCGTCCTTGGACTTCAACTCATCTACCAAATACCAGGCACTTCGCCAACGGACATAATCACTGCTTTTGCCTTCGCCTTTAAGCTGCGCATAGATCTTGGTGTTGAATTTTTTCAGGAAATTATCGTAAATCTTGCGGTCAGGAGGTAAATAATAATTTTCTTCAAAAGACTTATAGACTTTCTCAAAAAATGATACGTATTGCTGGTAATCTTTATCGGTGCTTGCTTGCAGGTTTGGGGCTGCCTCCAGCGGCGGGGAAATGAAGAAAAAATTAATAATAATAATAAAATAAAATAAAATCCTTGCGGACATGTCTTTATATTAACAAATCTAAACAAAATAACATTAAATATCTAGAAATTTTTAGACAGGAAACTTCTTATGCGCTACAGGCCTGTAAAAAAAGGTGACAGGTACATTTTTGTAATAAATATTATTAATAGAAAAATGTACCTGTCACCTTTTTTAAATTAACTTATTTTTCAGCAATGAAAGCTCATCTGGACTGGGAGGTTGCGATGCGCCGGCTTCAAAAATTTGCGACAAGTGGCCTTTGAACAATACCGGGTCAATGGAAATATTGGTCACAAAATCCGCGTGAGACCTGGCCTTGCGGTATTCAGGGATTTCCTGAGGCATCGACAAATAGCGGCCCATCAACCCCAAGTCAAAATTGTAAAGGATCGTGCCGTGGTGCAGGATATAATTCTTGCCCCTGCGTTGGGCATTCCCTGAAAACTTTTTCTCCTGCGATCCTGTGGCCAAATCCGAAAGCGGCCTGAAAAAAGCCTCAACACCGCAAAGCGCAAAGGCCTCGATAAGCTTGGCACTGATCCATTCATAAGATTTACGTAAATCGCTGACATGAGGGCGCTTTTGCTTCGAAAGAATCAAAGCATAATTAAGGCATCCAGGTCCCTGCAACACCGTCCCTCCCCCCGAAGAACGCCTTAAGACCGGAACATTGTCTTCTCCTGCATGCAGGGCATGAACATCCCTTTGTTGCCGTCCGGTCAGCCCCAAGACAATAAAGATCTTCGGCGATTCCCAAAAGCGCAAATACTCACCCGCGCCTTCTTTTTCCGCCAAATGCCATAAAACTTCATCAAAGGCGATATTTTCCTGCGCTGATGGAAAAGTAATGTCCCTAAGCTGCATCGCTGCCGAAGAAACTGGTCTTGATATCCCTGGCGGCCTTGACTTCATCAGGTCGGCCGATGGGCATGGTGTTGGGAAAATTATGGAAAGCCGCCGGATCGGTTATGGAAAGCCCGTCGGCCTCGATCATCTTGGCGATAAAATGGTCCATGGTCTGCTTGGATTCCGTTTCCGTGGGCTCGATCATGATGGCTTCGGGAACGCTGATGGGGAAATACACCGTCGGAGGATGGATCTGCTGATCAATAAGGAATTTGGCGATGTCAATGGCATGCACCCCGCGCTCGGCTTGGGGGGAAGCGGAAAAAACAGATTCGTGCATACAAAGACGGTCAAAACAAATTTTGTAATGACCGGATAATTTTTTCATGATGTAATTAGCATTAAGCACCGCATGATTGGCCGTATCGATCAAGCCCTCCTTGCCCAGCATCAACAGATAAGCATAGGCGCGTACCAGAATGCCAAAATTGCCGTAAAAGGAAGCGATATACCCGATGGATCCAGGATAGTTATAATCCAACGCGTAAAGGCCGTCACTCCTCAAAACCACCCGCGAGATGGGCAGAAAGGGGGTCAATTTTTCATTGACTCCGACGGGTCCGGCGCCCGGACCTCCGCCGCCATGAGGGGTCGTAAAGGTCTTGTGCGTATTGATGTGCATCACATCAAAGCCGATGTCGCCCGGACGGCAGCGCCCCAACACGGCGTTGAGATTGGCACCGTCATAATACATGATGCCATCGACATCATGAATGATCTTGGCGATCTGGCTGATATTAGGCTCAAAAACACCGTACGTACTGGGCACCGTCATCATCAAGCCTGCGGTTTGGTCATTAACTGCGGCCTTTAGCGCCTCCAGGTCCATACCGCCATCTTTATTGGACGGGATGGTTATTGTTTCATACCCTGCAATCGCAGCTGAGGCGGGGTTCGTGCCATGCGCGGAGTCCGGAATAATGACATATTTCCTGTTGGTCCGGCCTTTGGCTTTATGATATGCCGCCATGAGCATGATCCCTGTCAACTCTCCATGGGCGCCGGCCAAAGGCTGCAGCGTAAAATGTGCAAAACCTGTCAATTCCCCCATCCACTGCTCCAACTCGTATAAAACCTGCAACGCGCCCTGGGTCCATTGTTCTCCGCCGGACAATTGCGCCAGCAGCGGATGAAGGTCTGTAAAACCGACCAAGCGTGCGACGCTTTCTGTAAATTTCGGGTTGTATTTCATGGTGCATGAGCCCAGCGGATAAAAATGCGTATCGATGGAAAAATTCATCTGGGACAAACGGGTGTAATGGCGCACGGCATCCAGCTCGGAAACTTCCGGCAAACGCGCATCTTCACGGCGCGCATAGGGGGAAGGAACATGCGCATGCACAGGAACATCGCAGGCACCGAAACTGAATCCCTTACGCCCCGTCACAGATTTTTCGAAA
>CAZFON010000029.1:0-11099 GCA_964520185.1 uncultured Planctomycetales bacterium
CTCCGTGAGATCGCCAAGGAGCGTAAATTGCATCCCCAAATCCGGGTGGCCCAGGCCAAATGTTTGGGCCAATGTGCCAAGGGCGTCAATATCATGGTCTATCCTGAGAATGTCTGGCACAGCGAGGTGCGTCTGGAAGATGTGGACCTTTTAGCCGAGAAATATATCAAATGAATATTAAAACAGTTCTCTGGTTTATTATTTTCTTGGGGATAGGCCCTGTCCATGCTCAAACGGTCAAGGAGTATAATGTCCAAGGCCTTTCCAGTCTTAAGGCCGGCCGTCTAGGCGAGGCTGCAGCGGCATTCTCGAAGGCTATTGAGGCAGACCATACTAATGAGGCGGCTTATACCAACCGCGGCCTCGTTTTTGCCCGCATGGGCGATTTCACTAATGCCATTTCTGATACCTCTCAGGCCATTGAGATAGACCCCAAGAATTTTAGGGCCTATGCCAACCGCGGCCAATTTTATGCCCAACAAGGCAATATTAAGGCGGCCTTGAGCGATTATGACCAGGCCATCAAGATCAACCCCAGCTACGCCCTTGCCTACAACGATCGCGGCAGTGCTTATTACTTGTTAAAAGATTGGACCAAGGCCTTTGCTGATTTTACAAGGGCCATTGATATGGATCCTAACAATGCGCCCAGCTACAATGATCGCGGGATCATTTTTTATATGAACGGCAAGATCAAGGAGGCCATTTCCGATTATACCAAGGCCATTGAGATAAAACCTGACGATGCCGCAGCCTATGCTAACCGGGGCAATGCTTATGCCAAGCTGGAGAATTGGGGCCAGGCCCTTCAAGATTATAATAAGGCCATTGAAATACATCCTAAGACCGTTTTCTTTTACAGGGACCGTGGCCTGGCCTATCTTCATAATAAAGATCTGTCCGGCGCTGAATTAGATTTTACAAAGGCCATTGCTTTGAATCCCCAATATGCAACGGCCTATTCCTTTCGGGCGGTGGTTTATTTCCAATTAAGAAAATATGATGCGGCCCTGGCCGACGCACAGAAGGCCAAAAGTTTGGGCGGCAATATCAATGCTGATTTTATGGCAGCGTTGTTAAAAGCAGCAGGAAACCAAATTAAACATCCCTCACTTTAGAGGGGGAGAAGGAGGGGTTGAAAATGCCTAAAATCACTGTTTTTAAGATCAAGAACCGGGGCGGCTATGCAGCTGTTTGTAATGGACATTTGACTGAAGGCCGTAGCAAGGAACAATCCATTGCCAGAATGCATAAGGCGTTAAAGCGTACGTCCAAGAAAAAGTAATGTAAGATTGCATTTTTTCTTGGCCCTTCTATACTAAAAAATAGATCTTCTTCGAAAGACCGGATAAAATTCAGCAGGATAATGGAAGGGGGATCTATGAGCATGTTCGATAAGAATATCAGCCAGGAAAAACTCAAAAGCCTTGAATTCGCCGAAGCTGCCCGCGAGCAGGAATGGAAGGCCCCTAGTTTTGCGCTGAAACTTTTTCATGGCGCCCTTGATCTAAAGCTCATCCATCCTTTTCCCAAGGAAGACCCCTCGCAGAAAGAGGCCTGTGATGAATTCCTGGTCAAAATGGAGAAATTCCTGCGCGAAAACCTCAATCCCGACGAGGTTGACCGTACCGGTGAGATCCCTGCGAAAGTTTATAAAGGCCTGGCCGAACTCGGGGCCTTTGCCTTAAAGATCCCCATTGAATACGACGGCATGGGTTTCAATCAATACAGCTATAACCGTATCATGCATCTGGTTTCCAGTTATTGCGGTTCCACTGCGGTCCTGCTTTCCGCGCACCAAAGCATCGGCGTGCCGCAACCCTTAAAACTTTTCGGTACCCCTGAGCAAAAGAGAAAGTATTTGCCCCGTTTTGCCCAGGGTGCCATCTCAGGCTTTGCCTTGACCGAATCCGAAGCAGGCTCAGACCCGCGCAACATGAGCACTACCGCGATCCCTACACCGGACGGGAAATCCTTTGTTCTTAACGGCGAGAAGCTTTGGTGCACCAACGGTTTGATCGCGGATTTGATGGTGGTCATGGCTGTCACGCCTCCTAAGATCGTCAGAGGCAAGGAGATCAAGCAGATCACAGCCTTTATCGTTGAGGGGAATTCTCCAGGTATTGAAAAGGTGTGCCGCTGCAGTTTTATGGGGCTCAAGGGTATCCAAAACGGGCTTTTGCGCTTCAAGAATGTGGTGGTGCCCCGCGAGAACATCCTTTTGGGCGAAGGGGAAGGTTTGAAATTAGCCCTCGTGACCCTGAATACAGGACGCCTGACCCTGCCGGCCGCATCAACGGCTGTGGGCAAATGGTGCCTGAATATCAGCCGCCAATGGGCCGCTAAACGCCGCCAGTGGGGCTCTGCCATCGGTGAGCATGAGGCTGTGGCCTTGAAGTTGAATTATATTGCTTCTCATACCTTTGCCATGGACGCGATGACCTGGCTCACTTCCGCGATGGCTGATGACAAGCACCGGGATATCCGTCTGGAAGCGGCCCTTGCCAAGCTTTTTTGCACAGAAGTATCGTCTAAGATCGTCGATGAAACCCTGCAGATCCGCGGGGGACAGGGTTATGAAACATCATCGTCGCTGGCCCAACGAGGTATGGATTACTGGCCGGTGGAACGTGCATTCCGCGATATACGCATCAACCGTATCATCGAGGGCACGAGCGAGATCATGCATTTGTTTATTGCCCGTGAAGCCCTGGACCCGCATCTGACCAGGATGAAGCCATTGCTCAGTAGCAGGGTTGGTCCCCTCTCGAAAATAGCGGCTGCGTTTAAGATGGCCGCTTTTTATGCTGTCTGGTATCCCAAACAATGGTTCCCATCGATCCTATATTTGCTTAACCTGGCCCTGTATCTTTTTAGTCTTCCTTTATTCGGTTTTATTCTTGCCTTCAAGGTTTTTCTGATGACCACCTTTTTGGTGCTCCTGGTAGATTTAACATCAAGGGTAAGGGATTCCATGCCGTTGCGTTTAAGGGACCACATGGATTATGTGCGTTTGGCAAGCCGTCGACTGGCCCGCAACGTCTTTCATTCCATGATGAAATATCAGCAGAAATTAGAGAGCAAACAAAGCATCTTAAACCGGATCGTGGACATCGGCACGGAATTATTTGCGATATCAACCGCCTGTTCTTATGCAGCCATGCTGGCTAAGGACAAGAAACAGGCCAACGCTCTGGAGTTGGCAGACAGTTTTTGCTGGGATGCACGTAAACGCATTGAAAATTCGTTTAGTGAAGGAGCCGAGAATACCGACCGCCAAAAATTGAAAATTGCCAAAATGGTTTTAGCCAAAGAGTTTGAGTGGATGGAGAACCAGATCATCAAATGACCGCTCTCCCGTCATTTTTCAATAATAAACTGTCCATTTTAAAACAGATCCCCATTTTCCAGGGCCTTAACTGGTTCGAGTTAAACCGCATCAGCCGCCACGTCGAGATCGTTGATTATAATAAGGGCGATATCATCTGCCACCAGGGAGCTCCAGCCGATGCTTTTTACGCCCTGGTCTCGGGCCGGGTATATTCATACAGCCTTGGCCATGCAGGGCATAAAGAGGATGTTTATTTCATCCTGCGCGGTATGCAGTTCGGCATTATCTCGAGCCTCACGGGAGAGAACCATTCCAAAACCTATGAGGCCATCAACGATTCCGTTGTCATCAAGATCAACAAGGACAGTTTTTCCGCTCTCTTGAAATCCGTCCCGAAGCTGGCCGTGGCCTTAAGCCAGAGCCTGTCCCATCGTATCCGCAGCCAGGCCGCGAACACCAAAGACAACCAGGAAAGCGCCATCATCGCGGTTTATGCGCCGGTGCAAGGGACAGGTTCTTCCACCTATGCAGCCAACCTGGCATTGAATTTAAAAGACCAGACGGACAAGAAGATCTTGTTGATGAGCCTTTCTTCCGGAAAGGATGAGCAGCGGCCTAACCTCGCTGACATCGCCGGAGACCATCATTCTATATTGAATACCGTCATCAAAGGGGCCCTTAAGGCGGACCTGTTGAGCGTCAAATTCGAGACGCAAAATGCCGGCCTGGTGGGCAAGATCAGCCAATTTGTCAGCACCTTGGCCAATGACTATAACTATATCGTCCTGGATTTGCCCAATGAAATGGATGATGTGGTGATGAAAACGTTGATCCAATCGGATGTGGTCCATCTGGTCAGTCAGGCCCATGAAAAAAGCCTGGATATCACCCGTCAGGTGATCGACAAGATCAGTGAGCAACTCAAAGAAAGGTTTTCTGCTGATCGTATCCGGGTCATCATCAGCGGCGTGGGGGAGGCTGATCGCTTGGCTCCGGATGAGATCAAAAGAATATTGAATTACGATGTCTTTTTGTTCCTGCCGCACTTGCAGCCTGCGGAGGTTGTTTACAGGAAGGTCGTCCCAGGCTTCGAGCTTGCTGATGTGGATGTCAAAAGCGACTATGCCGTCACTGTCCGGCGACTTTCCCGTCAGATCGGCAAGGTCACCATCGGACTGGCCTTGGGCGGCGGCGCTGCTTTAGGCATAGCGCATATCGGCATTATCCGGGTCTTAGAAAGGGAGGGCATCCCCATTGATCTTATTGTCGGAAGCAGCATGGGCGCCTTGATCGGCAGTTTGTGGTCTGCCGGGTATAATGCGCAGCAGATGGAGACCCTGGCCAAGGAATTCGAGAAAAAATCAAATGTTATTGAGCTTTTTGACCCACCGGTATGGCGCCCCATTGTCCTGTTCCTTCTGGTCTTGCTTTTTTTCATTTTTAAGCTATTCCTGGTAGGCTTTCTTTTTATTGTTTTAGTGATGCCTGTTGCCCTCATGCCTATCTCAGGCCTGGTGCGGGGAGAAGCTATTATCCGTTGGCTGAGGTCAAAACTCGATGAGAAGACCTTCCTGGAAACAAAGATCCCTTTGAAGATCGTGGCGTATGATCTTTTCCATCGCCAGGAAGTCGTCATCGATCAGGGGGCCTTGGTGGATGCCGTGCGCAAAAGTATCGCTATTCCCGGGGTCATCAAACCGGTGATGGAAGGCAAACAGATGATAATCGACGGGGGAGTGTTAAACCCTTTACCGACCAACGTATTGGCGGACATGGGGGTCAAGAAGATCATCGCGGTCAACGTGTTGCAATCTCCCGAAGAGGTCGATTGGTCCCAAAAGAGGGAAGACGAACAGATCATTAAATCTTATAGTTTGTCTTTCTCCAAGCATCCTTTTAAATTCCTCGGTTTTCGTTTGGGCCGCTTTTTCGTCAAGATTTTTACTCCCAATATTGCGGACATCGTGGTGCGGACCCTGCAGGCGACCGAATATTTGATCGCCGAACAAAGCGCCAAGCAAGCGGATGTGTTGATCCATCCGGACTTAAAAGGGATATATTGGTTTGAACTTTATGAAGTCAATGAGTTGATCAAACGCGGGGAAGACGCCGCATTAAAAGCCCTGCCTGCCATTAAAGCGCTGGTCAATAGATAAGAAAGCGCTTTCTTGAATTCACCCTCCTGGCATTGATTTTCATTATTTATATGCTTTACTTTAGATATGAGAACCCCATTCTCTAAATTCACGGGTTTATCTCTCCGCCTGATCATTTTATTCTCATTTATAGTCAATACATTAGGGCCCCTGCCTTTTGCCCAGGCCCAGGAACTCCAGCTGCCTGTCCCCGGAGAGATGGTTTCTTTGAGCTCACCGGAGGATCCGCCGGTCATCAAAGGCGTGACGGTATATCCTGAAAATCCTTTTAAATTCGATTTCATTTTGGACCGCGGGAGCTCGGTAATGTCTCAGGAGCAGCTGAAAGAAGAATCCAAAAAGCTGGTGAAATATTTCCTGTCATCCATCACTACACCGGAAAAAGATATTTGGGTAAATCTTTCGCCTTTTGAAAAGGACCGTATTGTTCCCCGGAGTTTTGGGCAAACCGACATGGGGCGTGACTTGCTGGCCGAGGATTATATCCTAAAACAGATCACGGCATCCTTGATCTATCCTGAAAAGCGGATTGGCAAGGAATTCTGGAAGCGGGTCTACGAAGAGTCAACCAGGAAATTCGGCACTACCAATATTCCGGTCAATACCTTTAACAAGGTCTGGATCGTCCCTGACCGGGCCAAGGTCTATGAACACGACAATACCGCTTTTGTGGTCAAGGCCAGGCTGAAGGTGTTGCTTGAGCAGGATTATTTAGCCCTCGGTAAAGATACCCTTAAGAAGACAAGGGATACGAATAACGTTAATGCTCTTGGCTCTCAAATCGTGCGGGAAATTGTCATTCCCCAGTTGGAAAGAGAGGTCAATGAAGGCAGCAACTTCGCTCCTTTACGGCAGGTTTATTACTCATTGATCCTGGGCGTATGGTTTAAAAAAAGGATGAAGGACAGCATCCTTGGCCGGAAATACATGGACCAAAATAAGGTTTCCGGGATCCATTACGATCCGTTGGTGTCATTACAGGCGGCAGGTGCCAGCGATACCGAAGTCATCTATCAGCGTTATCTTCAGGCCTTCAAAAAAGGCGTTTACAATTATATCAAGGAAGAATCCGATCCCTTGACCCAGGAGATGATCCCCAGAAAATATTTTTCAGGCGGTTTCGATGCGGCCATGTTTGGAGATGCCAATATCGATTATGCCCGGAAGATCAAGCCACAAGAGGCGGAAATCCCCAGTGCAGATAAGCTCACCGTGGTGTTAAGCAACGATTTGGCGATGGGGGCAAGCACAAGAAGGAATTTCATAAAGAATATGGCAAAAGCAGCAGTAATTGGAGCTGGGACTGTCGGTGCAGGAATAGGGTTTGGGGAATGGCTTAGCAAGGACGACAGAATAGAGGCGGCCAGGACTGCGCGGCATGTCAGCGAAGGCAAGATGCTTATCGGGGCCGTCAAAGGAGAATATTGGACAAATCCTGTTTTTTTAAGTTATTGCGTTGTTGCCGTTGTTATTGATCAGAATGGAAAAATGTCCATGGTACATATTTTTAACGATACAAGAGGGCATGAGAAGGATCCTAATTATATAAACGTCGGACATATTGATCTTCAGGTGAAGAACTTTTTGAGAAGTTTAGGCTCTTCTCCCAGGGTGGTTAATCTTATCCATTATGATTCAATGATGGTGAAAGATGTTAAGGATGCGTTTTCGCCTGCCGGAGGTCCGCATTTAAACATCAATGAGATCAGGGAGGGATTGGCAGGGAGTCAGACATTCTTTGTGGGACTTAAAAATGTTAAGGGTAGATGGAAAGCAACAGTTTCCGAATACGATAAATTTTCTGAAGATATGACATTACGGGATTCATTTAAGAATCTTGGTCCCGTTGAGCGTGTCAATTATGTCCAGGATAAAGACGGTAAGCTGGTAGTAGACCATGCAATGGCAGTAAACCTCTTGGCTCCGGATATCCAGGCCGGCTTGCAGGAAGTCAAAGAGGGTTTTAATGTGGCCCATGCGGGGACTGCCATTGATTACAGGCAGTTATTAATGTCAGATCCTGATACGATGCAGGATTGGTTTATCAAGGCGCACGAAGGTCAAGTTTATTACCATACATTGGAACATTCCCTGCGCGTCGCTATTTCTGCTTACCGCATGACCCTTAACAAATGGCTAAAGTCAGGCATGGATAGAAAGCAGGCCCTTCAAAGGGCCCTGTTCATGTTTCAAGTTGGGCTGTTGCACGATGTTGATTTTGACAAGTCCACTGGTTTGCGTCGGACCGGTACTCCTGCCAATGTCTTGAGGACATCAATGCTTTGGGAACGGGATTTCCAGGGAGTCGAATCGCTTGATGGGCGAAAAGGAGGGTCTCTTTTGCAAGGCTTGTGGAACTCGCCGTTGCAATATGCTCGGGCCCGCCTGATGCTTTATCTGACTGACTTCCCGGGCACGCTGCAACATTTGGGCGAGATAAAAAAGATCCTGCAGGAGCTTTATAAAGCCGATGGAACCGGCAAGGAATTGGTAGACACCTTACAAGAAGCTTTTATTTTGTCGGAGTACGTTGATAAGGGCAATGGTTACTTTACTTTGGATTTCAGAGGGGCATTGGATTTAGTTGAAAAACTATCGCAAGAATTGAAGAATCTTTCAGAGTCTTTGAACAAACCTGAGATATATAGGACCACCGAATATTTGACTGTGAAGACCCAAGATGATTTTCTTGCAGGTATAGGGACGCCATACAGTTCTTGGTTCGAAGTGTACCGGCAGATGCTGGGATGGCTGCGCACAGACCAGCAATTTGAGGCCATACGTCCTGCCTTGTCGGCCCTGCAACTTCCCATGCTGCAAGAAGCCTCTGCCTGGATGCCTCGGGAGAATTGGGACCTATTTGAGGCCAACCAGATAGGTTTTGAAGCAATTAAAAAAGCCTATACGGGCTCAAATTTTGAGGAAGCCAGGCAAAAGGGCATTGAGGCGGCGCGTTTAGTGAGGGCGCAGCAGTTTTCTCACCGGTGGGGCAATGATGCGCTTCTTTTCCACACCTATATCCAATTGCTTCCTGATAATGTCCCGCTTAAGGGGATGGTTCGTGGTCAAATATTCGATCCGTTTCTAGTGTTTAAGTCTTTAATGGGAGTAGACATTCGAAATCCCGGGGAAACTCCTGAAAATATCCAGATGGCCCAGGAAATGTTTCCCCGTCTGCTATCTGAAATCAAAGAAGCTTTGGTTCAGGTTAAAGCCTACCCGGGTTTGAATGATCTTTCCAACGGCCCTGAGATTGGGCAAGAGGTGGAAAAGTTAAGCAAGCTCATTGATGCCTTCGCTGCTGATTTTGCCATGAACGTTCAGGAAGGGCAGCTTACGATGGAAATATTTAACGGCATTCGGTCGCTTGTTAACAAATTTCAACATCCTGAGATCAGTGGAAATCTTTTATCAGATTTGGATGAGATCGTCCGCAAGAATAAAAAGTTGCAGGATTTAATCACATCCCGAGGGCAACCAGAATCCCTCCAGGATCTGTTAGCGATGGCGCATATATCAACTGTAGCAAAATATAATGGTCAGATCATTAATGTACTCCTTGAGTTGGCAGCCCCCAGTATTGATATGGACAGATTGATGGCTGATTATTTTCAATTGGTCAAGATCAGTCCATTGATGGTCAATACAGGAAAGGTGGTTTTTGACCAGATAACAACCTTGGTAGACCGTCAACGCGAACAACATGCTTGGCAACAGGGCTTGTCTTTTTTACAGGTTCACGGCACCAGAACAATGTTCAGTTTTATCCGGACGAGATTCAGGGATTTGCTTTTAGCGCGGAAGTTACAAACGGCGGCAGGTATTGACCACCCAAAGAACCCAGGCGCAGAAGGATTGACGGCGAGGGGTTACCATGGCACTAATTTCAATGCTTTGGAAGGGATGCGGCATACCGAGGGGCTGTTGTTGCCTGCCAAAACACTGTTGGAGTTGGGTGTTCCCTTGTTACAGGGAGAGCAGGGCGCGCTTCGTTCAGCCGATGGGCTAAAAGGGGAGGCTGTTTCCGTGTTCAGTTCAACGGGGGCATTTGGAGGGTTTAATGCCGGTGCTTACGCTGATGCATTAAAAAATTATGCCCAAAATTCCAGTAATGGACCTGTTGATACAGGAGTGGCAAGCCATGAGAAGAAACTTAAAAAATGGAATGCGGTGGTTGATCAAATGCAAGGGACTTTTAAAGACATGGTTCAAGATAATATTGTTCAGGAAAAACGCATCATTCAATTATTGAAAGAAGCCCCGGATGTTGTTGAGAATTATAACACTAATGCTTTTGGGGTGGTTTTGGGTGTGGGGCCATCGATTTATCAACGTTCGGTAGTCAAGGGGCATGGAGGCTTCGGCTATGAAGAACTCATAGACGAGTTTATTGATCTTTCAGAATTAACACATGTTTATGCAGCGGGTCAGAATATTCCTAGGATCTATGCCTGGAAAGCTGATATGTTACAGGAGATCCGGGCCAAGCTTGAGGGATTAAGGCAGCATCCTGAAGGGCCTGAGACGGTCCCCAATATACGTAGATTAGAAGCCCAGGAGAAAGCGTTGAATAATTTATCAATTGTTTCTTTTGAGGCCATGGAACCGGCCAAAAACAAAGCGGGTAGGCTTGATCAGTTAGCCTGGGGGATTTCTACTGCTGTCGGTGCCGGTCTTGCGGGGACGGGCCTATTAAGTACCTACGCAGAGGGGACAGCATTATTAAACACGCATTTTCATCATTTATCCATCTCTGCCATGGCCGGGTTGGTCGGGCTTTCAACTATAGGGCCGGTCATGACCGTGGCAGGGCTTATACTTGGTTTAAAGGGAGTAAGAACTTTATATTTCAATGCCCATGCCATTGGCAGGTACGCGATCATTAGAAAAGAAGATCCTCAAACTTTGGGTATACATGTCATGCATCATTTGGAGGAACTTAAAGGAGCTTCTGCGTACGCGTTGATCATCGAAGACATTGTCAAAGGTATCAATAATACCCTTAAAGAATGGAACGAGGGGGCCGGTATCACCACCATCAAGGCGGATTCTCCCTTATTGGCACAAGTCAAGGCTAACGGGCAAGGTTTTTTTTCGCCAAGAATGAAGTCCATGCTTCTTAAAATAGGTGTTTCTGAAAAGGACATCGATATCAATGAGCTCACATTGAAAGACAAATTAAAGTTCTTTATGGCCAAGGCATTCAATCCAATAAGTTGGAAGGCGGTGAATAAAGGCTTTAGCGGTAGTTTCAGCATTGATGTTAAGGACAGAAAGAAAATTTTAGCTAATTTAGAGCCCTATATTAAAGAATTGGACCGTATTGATCATTTGAGTATTAGTACAGAGCAAAAAACAGCGATGAAGCTGAGATTATTCTTTCGTCCGATAAATCCCCCTTCAAGCGATAAGGCTATGGGGGCAAAGGAAATAAAAGATTTCCCTCTGGGGAATAATCAGGTATATTTGGAAAAGAAGCCGAACAGCAAATTGTTGTATAGCAGGATCGTTATTACAGATCTAAGAAGCGGCAGGGAAATAGCTGTGAATATCCATGAAACGAAGCCTGGGATCTATCATTTTAGCATGCCTGGCCGTTATGATCTTGTAGG
>CAZFON010000030.1:0-11040 GCA_964520185.1 uncultured Planctomycetales bacterium
ATAAACCTCGGGCTCGCGTTCAGGTGTCAGACCGATGCATTTGGCATAGCAGCCGCCCTCAAAATTAAAAACACCGTCATCGTCCCAGCCATGCTCATCGTCGCCGATAAGCGCGCGTTTGGGATCGGTCGACAAGGTGGTCTTGCCTGTGCCGGAAAGACCAAAAAATAAAGCGGTGTCTTTCTGCTTACCCATATTCGCCGAACAATGAAAGGAACCAACGCCTTTAAGGGGCAAGAAATAATTCATGATCGAAAAAATGCCCTTCTTCATCTCGCCGCCATACCAGGTGCCGCCGATCACCGTCATACGCTCGGCGATATTAAAGGCCACGAATACTTCCGAACGCAGGCCGTGCCCGGCAAAATCCCGGCAGGTGGTTTTGCAGGCATTCAGGATCGTCCAGTCCGGCTTAAAATGCTTTAATTCCTCCTGGGTGGGACGAATGAACATGTTCTTAAAAAAATGCGCCATCCACGCCACTTCGGTCACGAGCCTGACACAGATACGGGTGTCCTTGTTGGCTCCGGAAAAACCGTCCATGACGTAAAGCTTTTTGCCGCTCAATTGTTTAACGGAAAGTTCTTTAAGATTATCCCAGGTCTGTTGGCTGATGGGTTTATTGTCTGAACCTGAAGCCTTGCCATCTGCCCACCAAACCGTTTTGGCAGTGGTATCGTCCTTGACGATATATTTGTCCTTGGGGGAACGTCCGGTGAATTTACCCGTGTCAACAGCCACCGAGCCTAAAGAAGAAACTACCACCTGCTCATAGCCTTGCCATTGAGGATCGGTCTCGTGCACGAAAAGCTCGTCGAAAGAAAGGTTATGGTAAAGCTGGGCGATCTGGGAAATACCCAGGTCATTAAGGGTGGCAATACTCATGGCATCCGGACTTTGGTCTTCAACGATCATACACACCTTTGAATGCTTTTAAGAAGCGCGGCCGGCTGGAAGGGCTTAAGCAGGTACTCCCTGGCCCCTTCGATTTTAAATACGTCCGCCATGCTTTCCTTGCCCGTCAGGACAATGACAGGGATCTGGTTGTCACCTTCGATCTTCTTCTTCTCGCGTGCGAATTCATAGCCGTCCATCTGAGGCATGCCTATGTCCAGGATGATCAAATGGGGGTTTATCTTGAGTTTCCTGATCCCTTCTTCCCCATCGGTGGCGATGGCCACCTCAAAACCCTGCGACTTCAAAAACGGCTCAACACTGTTGATGTATACCAGATCATCGTCGATGACCAGTATCCTTTTGGATATTTCGATCTTGGACTTCCATTTAGGGATCATGTCCAAGGTCACGAGCTCCAGGACCAGACGTTTGGTCTCCTCCACGTCGAAACTGAGCTCAAATTTATGCGTCAACTCTTTCGGGATCCCTACCCCGTCCGGCGCGGAGTTGATAAAGCTCTCAAAAGGCGACATCATCAAATCCTTATAGCCCAAAATGGCCAATTCCCTTTTATACTGGCCGGCAATGATATTGGCCAGGGTCCCGCAGCCGTCCTTGGATTCCATTTCGTCATCGGAATCGATATAAGGGTACTGCATCAGGCGCAGGAACTCCGGAAGGAATTTCTGTTCCAGATATACGACCAGCGTCACCATGTATTGCTTGTTTTCCAGGTCTTCTTCATTGGCGGCAAAATGGACCACGGAGAATACGGTCGTGGAGTTGAATTTCTCCATGCCGTCCACCCTCATCCTGTTGACAAACTGGGTTATGAGCTTTTTTTCCAATTTAGGTTCATCGGAAAAAGTGGTTTTCGATTTGTCGAAAAAGATCTTCTTCATGGCCGCAGAAAGGGCCAGGGCCAGGGTAAAGGAACTTTCACCTTCGATGGAATAAGAACGAAGGTTCATCCTGGTGCTTTCCTGCTGGACAACGCTTTTGATCTTGTTTAAATCTAATGGTTGCATAATATCAATTAACGCAAGTGGGGCCTGACAGCGGCCATCAATTGTTCCGGATTATAGGGCTTGACCACATATCCGGCCAAATCGGGGTTGACTTGCTGGGCCGCACGCTTGTTCTCTTCAGAGCCGGAAGCGGTGACCATGATGATGGGTATTTTGGATAATTCCGGTATTTTGATGATGCCGGCCATCAATTCGATACCGGAAAATTTGGGCATCTGCCAGTCTAGGAGGATCAGGCAAAGGTCTGAATAATTATTGGCGAGGACTTCCATAGCCTGCTCGCCGTCCTCGGCCTGGATGATTTCCTGGGTGATCCCCGACTTCATCAAGACGCGGATCAGGAGTTTACGGTCCAACAAAGAATCATCAACGACTAGAATTTTCATACAATTATTATTGATCCACGGTCTGAAGGATAAAACCGCTGTTGTAGGTTTTACGGATATCATCCAGCATTTTGTGCGCCGCGGGCTCATCCGCAATACCGCCGACACGCACACGGTACCATACCCTGTTCTTGCCTAAATCCGTCATGATCATAAATGCCTGATACCCGTTATTCTTCAAAGCCTGCAGGGCATGCTCAGCCCTGTTCTTGTCCTGAAAGGAATAAACCTGGATGATAAAACCTGCATGGCCTTTGACGGCACTGGTCTCAATGACCATCGGTGGAGAGGCTGGGCTTGCTGGGTGAAAAATATCGCTTATCACCACTCCCTGGTCACTCTGGGGTTTATTGGAATACAGACTCAACAACAAGACAACCGCACCCGCTGCGATCAAAAGAACGACCATCCACGTGTTTTTCCCCATTGCCGGCATCCCTTCATGCTTAGAGAAATTCGATTTTAGATTTTGTATTGTAACATAAATAAAATTACGCTCAAGGTGTTTTTGCCTCCTGCTGGGGATGGCGGCCGCTAAGAACATCCTGGATCATATTTTTGACTTCATCGGAAAAGTCCTTGTCCAGGACCCATTCCAAATACTGAGGGTCTTTTTTGGCAATGGCCCTTAAGGGCTCTTTCCTGGCGTATTTGCCGAAGGTCATGTACAGATCGCCGTTCCACCACCGGAATTTGCGTTCATTGTCGAAAAATTCGCTGGCTTGCTTGTAATTGAATTCTCTCAAGCCTTCGATGTCCTCACGGCCGGTGGTGTAGCGTTTTAACTGCTCCTCTAAAATGGCCAGGGCCGCCTGGGCATCAGCCGTGGCGGAATGCGCGTCCTTAAGTTCACCCTTGCAGTAAAAAGCATACGCCGCGGATAAATCCCTCCGCTCATGCAGATGATAGATCTTCTGGGCATCATAAACAACGCAGTCGGAATAATCGTATTTGATCCCTGCATCCGCGAATTCCCTGACCAACAAAGGGAGGTCAAAACGTTCCACATTAAAACCAGCCAAATCCGCCCCTTCGAGAAAGGTCTTGATCTTGGCCGCAATGGTGCCGAAGGCCGGCGCTGTCTTGACATCACTATCGGAAATGCCTGTCAAGGCCGTAACCACCGCCGGTATGGGCATACAGGGGTTGACCTTGGTGGCATATATCTCCTGCTGTCCATCGGGGGTCACCTTCACCATCCCGATCTCGATGATCCTGTCTTTTTCAATCCAAACGCCGGTGGTTTCAAGGTCCAAAGCCACCAGAGGCCTAATCAATTTCATCCATGTACTCCTATCTATCGTTCGTGACGTAATAAACCTAGATCCAGGATCTTCTGTATCATATCCTCATATTCGATCCCTGCCTTGAGCGCGGCCTGGGCCATTTCATCGATCTTGGCAATGCAAGGGTTGGCATTGGGCTCAATGATATAAACCTCGCCAGCTCCGGTTACCCGGATATCGAAACGCACATAACTGTCCAAGTCCAGGGCCCGGTAGGCCCGGCGGCAGACATCATCGATATTCTTCTGCCAGCCTTCCGGTAATTTGGCCGGCATGCTCTTGATCCCCCATTTCTTACGGTAGGCATCATCCCATTTGGCTTTGTAAGTGGCGATGCGGGGTTCTCCCTCGGGTAGATCGCCGAAGATCATTTCCCTGGGCGGCAGTACGGTCATCTGTTTATAGCCCAGCACTCCAACGTACAATTCACGGCCCTCGATATATTCTTCAGCGATGGCATCCATCTGCATATTGTCATGGATGAATTTGATCCTTTCCACGAAAGCCTCAGGGCTATCAACGATGGAAGCCTGCGAAATACCGCGGGAAGCTTCCTCGCACAAAGGCTTTATCACCGCCGGCAACTGCAATTTTGCAATAAGTCCCACGCGCTTGCCGCGGTTATACGTATGGAACCTGGAGACCTTGATATGATGGAAGCTGAATATCTTTTTACCCAAGGCTTTATTATTACATAAAAACATATGCCCTGAAGAGGCCCCTGTATAAGGGATGTCCAGTACTTCCAAAACGGCGGCCATGTTCTTTTCCAGCTGGGTCTGTTCATTAAAAATCTCCATCATGTTAAAAATAATATCGGGCCGGTTTTCCCTGATCTCCTCGAACAACGGGGTGATATCATTATATATCCCCAGTAACGAGACTTCATGGCCCAAATTTAACAAGGCCGCCTGCACGTCCTTCTCGGTGTACATATTGTCCGGGTCGGCAAACTCTTCCTTGTAATCATAGCCCCGGGCTTTTTGATAAGGAGAATAAAACAACATGAGGACTTTTAATTTTTTTCTCATTTTCTCTTCCTGGCGCCCCGAAACCAGCCAGTATGGGTGTAGTTCATCGTCAGGCTCGTTACATAGACGGATAATTGCATCAGGGCCGTCTCCGAAGGCTGGGATACGATCAAATGCAATTGCTTGGCCCGTAAGGCGATGTTCTTTAATAAATCGTTGATTATATATTTACGCTCTCCGGTGCACCGGTCAATACTATTTAAAAGATTTTTAGAATATTTCCTGACCAGTTCTTCTGCCGTCGGTATCCCTTTGTCCTTCCGGCGGTCCTTTTTAAAGGCCAGCCATTCTTCATCGGTCAAGGCCGTAAATATCTTTTTCAACTGAACATCATGGAAATCAGGGAATTCCTCCTGTTTAAGTCCGTACCTCTTCTTGTAATGATTGCCCAGGGTGATGCTCAAATGCTGATGGTGCCATAACTTCCTGCCTTTGGGCTTCAAAGGCTTGAGGCCCTTGATCGAGGACATGAGCCTGTCGACAAACTGTAATTTTTCCATGGCTTTCCAGCCCTGGTATTTTTGCCGCCAGTCGGAATAAGGGGTCAGCCAGACCGCAAAGGTCTCCACAAAATCCTCGTCGGGATGGTACTGGGCGTAATAGCCGTCCAGATGACGCACGTAACTTTTGCTGTAGGGCTTGAACTTATAAGTATTGCCGTATTCTACCGAGGACGAACCGAATATTTTCTTCCATTCGCGCTTTTTGTGCAGGTCATAGGCATAAGAAAAAGCATGGCCCGCCTCGTGCCGTAAAAGCTGCATGCACCAGTCCTTGCCTTCGCCTTCGGCTTCCAGCATCATGCGCCGCTCCAGCTTGATGAGGGCCGGATGCGCCAGATAAAAGGGGATACCTACAACCACCTCCCCCTCGGGTGTGAGCCATTCGTCCGCCAGGTATACTTCAGGATGAAAGGCCAGGCCCTGGCTGTCTAACTCGACGTATAATTGCTTGACGCATTCCTCAAGCCAGGTGCCTTCGATGGAGATGGGAAGGTCCTTGATGCGCATGGACAACAATTCATCTTCGGAAAGCAAATTCAAATCAATGTTCTTGGGAGTCATGGGAATATTGGTCTTCGAGACGCTTGAGCAATTCCTCTGCTTCCTCTATGATCTCGGGTTCGGCCAATTTCAGAGTTTCCATGTCTTTCCTGAAACTCTTCAACGCAGCCATCAGCCGGCGCACGCTTTGTTCATGGCGTGCCTCGCGCTCTTCATGAGGGTCAACAGCCTTGCGTTCCCTGATAAGAGCCGTCAGATCTTTTCTCACCAGGGAGGCTTCTTTGCCTTTCTCAAAAATATCCTTGCGCAGTTTGGAATAATCTTCACGCGTCAATTCTTTGTGATTACGGGCCAGGCGCAAAACGTCGAGCGCTTCATAACCGGGGACCTGGGCGGTCTCGCGGCTTTCTGTAAATTCTTTCTTTAAATAAATCGGCTCATCCTGCTCGACGAAAAAGTAAGTTTTGACCAATTTCAAGGCCATTGGTTTCTTTATACCCAATTCACGGGTGACATAATCCTCAAATTTTTCGAATTCCCATGCATGATATAATTTATCGCGCCAAACGCTGTAAAGACCCTGGCCTAACCGTACCCAGGAAAGTTTAAAATCCTTAGCATGTTGGCTTAAGTGCTGGCGTAATTCCGCGGACTGATCTGTCATCTTCATACTCATTGCCTTTCTAAAATATTTAGGACTTTAAAAAAGAAGCGTATTGTAGCATAAAAACAAATGAAACTCCAAGACCTCAAAAAAAGGTGACAGGTACAATTTTTAGCCTATTGGCTTAATGCAAAATTGTACCTGTCACCTTTTTCCAATGACTAGATCCCTACGGGATCATTTTAAATACGTTTTTAATTCATCCCAGGTCTTCTTGCCTAAAACGCCATCGGCTTTAAGGCCATGGCTCTTCTGGAATTCAACAATAGCGGCCTTGGTGCCCGAGCCTATCCTACCATCAATGGAACCGGTATATACGCCGGCAGCCTTAAGGGCTCTTTGTATTTTCTCGGGACTGATATGGACGCGGATGATCTGCGCAGATGAAGCCTCTGAAGCTTTGCCAGAGCCTTCGGAATCCGGAGCGGCCGCGGCTGTTTGGTCAGCCTCTGAGGACTTGGGACCCTCTACCTTATTAGAGAGGTCCTTGACCTGGTATTGCAAATCCACGATCTCCGCATCCTTTGATTGCTGGTTTTTCTCCAGCTCAGTGACGCGTGCCTGTAACTGTTCATTTTGACTCTTCATCTGGGTAGATGCACAACCACTTACTGCTAAGGTTAAAACTAAAATGGCTAACAAGCGTACAAACACGACTTCCTCCTATTTATTGAATAGTGCGCCCATTGACGTAACTTTCCAGGGCGGGCATATTGATGAGAACGGATGATTAGTTTGTATTTTAACATAAACACAGGCTTGTCCATATTAAAGTTAAATTTTTTAATTTGCTTAGACCTCCCCACCATTGTCTTTTATAATGAAAACATGTCATCGTTCATCGAAAATTTAAAAGAATCCGTCGCCCTTCCCTTGCATTTTACCGGCAGGACCGGCCGAGGCAAGGCCGCCCTCTCCGCCCCCCATGAGATCAATAGCAGCAGTTCGCTCAATGAGATCCTGATCTTCGCACGCCATGAAAATGCCAGTGACGTGCATGTGGGGGCTTTAAAGCCGGTCATTTTCAGGCAATACGGACATCTCAAAAACATGACCGTTGAGCCCCTCAGCGCCGATCATATCAGCCACCTGATCGCGCATGCCCTGCCTACAGAGATCATCGATCATTTCAGAAAAACCGGGGACACCGAATATGTACACAGCATCGACGGCTATGGCCGCTTCCGCATAGCCCTCATGAAACAGCAAAATGGCTGGGACCTGACGGCAAGGCTTATCCCCATGGAAATCTCCAAATTCGAAGAGACCGGCATGCCGGCCTCTTGCGCGGGCTTGACCAAATGGTCGCAAGGTTTGGTCCTGGTCACGGGGCCGGCAGGCTCCGGCAAGACCACCACCTTGGCCGTGCTCATCGAAATGATCAACCAGCAGCGCCGCGAACATATCCTCTCCATTGAAGACCCTATTGAAATCGTCTATGAGCCCAAACAATGCCAGATCACCCAGCGGGAAGTCCACCTGCATTCCCATACCCAGGACAATGCCCTGCGCGCAGCCTTGCGCGAAGACCCGGACATCCTGGTGGTCAGCGAGCTGCGCGATCTTAGCAACATCCAGCTGGCTATCACCGCCGCCGAAACAGGACACCTGGTTTTTGGTACCATGAATACCATTAATGCGTCCCAGACCATATCGCGCGTCATTGATTCTTTCCCGGCGGAAGAACAGCCGATCATCCGCAACATGATCTCAGAGACACTGCGCGGCGTGATCTGCCAACAGTTGATCCCCAAAAAAGACGGCAATGGCATGGTGCCGGCCTTTGAGGTGATGATCGTCACTCCTTCGATAGCAAACCTGATCCGGTCCAACAAGATCGCTCAAATCAATAATTCCATTGCCACCAGCAAAGCTTTTGGCATGGTGTTGATGGACAATTCTTTAAGGAATCTGGCCAGCTCCGGTATCATCCGGCTTGAAGAAGCTTGCGAGCGGGCCGTCAATCCGGCGGCGATATCACAAACCGTTACCGGCGTGACCCTGCCTAAATCTAAATTCCATGAGACAGGCCCCTACAAAGACAGGATCTTGAATGAACTGCTCCAAAACGGCATTTTAGAAAACGCTTCTGAAACAGAGGTGCGTTTAAATCCGGATACTCAAATTGAAGAAGAACTCATCCGGAAAATTGCAGGCCCTGATTCCGACAGGGTATGGAAAATTCTAAAACAAATGGCACCTTAAAATGATACCCCAAGAAATCCATCAATTATTTAATATCCTGATCGACAAAAACGGCTCGGATCTGCACCTCGAAGAAGGACAAAAAGCTAAGATCCGCGTTAATGGGACCTTAATGGAACTAGGCACTGAGGTCCTCAGCCGTGAGAAAATGATGGCCTTGCTGCATCCTATTGCCCTCAAGGAGGACTGGCAAAAATTCGAAAGCCACGGCGATCTGGACTTTGCCTATGCTTTTGACCAGAAAGCACGCTTCAGGGCCAATTATTACCGGCATTTTTTCGGACTAGGCGCTGTCTTTCGTATGATCCCCTCTAAAATACGCTCCATTGAAGAACTGGATTTGCCGCCGCGCATCAAAGAATTTGCCAAATGGCGCTCAGGCCTGGTGTTGGTCACAGGCCCTACCGGAAGCGGTAAATCCACGACCCTGGCAGCCATCATCGATTTTATCAACAGCTATCTGACCCGGAAAATCATCACCATTGAAGAACCCGTGGAATTCACCCATGCCAACAAAAAATCGATCGTCTCCCACAGGGAGGTAGGCAGGGATACAAACTCCTTTGCCAGCGGCTTACGCACAGCCATCAAAAGCGATGCCAATATCATTCTGGTCGGAGAAATGCGTGACAGGGAAACCATGGAATTAGCCATGACAGCCGCTGAAATGGGCATCTTGGTCTTTGGGACCCTGCACACCAATTCCGCGTCCAAAACCATTGACCGCGTCATCGACAGCTTCCCCCTGAACCGTAAAAACCAAATCCGCACCATCCTGGCCAACTGCCTGAAGGCGATCGTCGCCCAACAGCTTATTCCCAGCTCAGACAAGACCCGACGGTGGGCTGCTTACGAGATCCTTATCCGTAACCAAGCCATCGGGAACATCATTCAAGCGGGCGAAACCATGCGCCTGACCAGCGAGATCCAGACCAACCGCGGAATAGGCATGTGCCTCATGGATGATTCCTTGATGGAGCTCGTGAAAACTAAGAAAGTATCCAAAGAGGACGCTTTCTTAAAAGCCATCGATAAATCCAAATTCAGTTAATTTTTGTTGAGGGCCGTGCGGATAACGGGAGGCAATTTGATCCCATCAATAGCAAAGCGCTTCTTGATGGCTTCCAGTAAATCACATTTCAACGCACCGGCGATAAGGCTGTCCGCGCACCAGACGCTCAAGGTGAGCTGAACCCCCGAGCCATCCAGGTGTGTTACCGTGCATCCGTCGATCTTCTGGGTTTTGGGGTTGCTTCCGGCTATTTCAAGAAGAATGGTACGCGCACGATCAAGGTCCGAATCTAGGCTGATCATGATGGAAAGCGAACAGATGGCCCGTGAATTGTCCCTGGTCAAATTAATGGTCGTTTGGCTGGCCATGATGCTATTGGGAATGACCACCCGGCGGTTATCATCGGTCCTGATAATGGTATAGCCCAGGCTCAGGCTCTCTATCTCACCGGTTTCCAGCCCCGTGGGTGCCGCCACCTGCAGGCGGTCACCGACGTTAAAAGGCCGGTAAAGCAGCAAGGCAATGCCGGCAATAAGATTACCCAATGTATTTTGCGCGGCCATCCCAGCAACCACCGATAGCACACCGACGCTGGCAAGCCCCGCATTGCCCAAATTGGCCAAGGCCGGAATAAGATGGGCGAAAACAAAAAAGGTGACGAGATAAACCAGCATTTGGGCCAATTGAGAGATGAATTTGACGCGGGTTGCATCGATATGGATGATCGTTGAACTGCGGGCCAGGCCCCGTTCTATGGCCAAGCGCAGCATGCGATTGATCAGCACGGCAACGATCAGCAAAACTACGGCATAAACAATGGCGCCTTCAATTGTCGCGGGATTGACGATGTTGATATATTTAAACTGGAACGGCATAGGTGATAATATATCACAAGAAAAAGGTGACAGGTACATTTTTTGGCTAAACAGCCTTACAACAAAAATGTAACTGTCACCTTTTTCTTTGTGATTCTGTAGACGTAGGACATACCTTTTTATCTCCTTAAACGAACCTAAAACGGCCTGACCTTTGCCTACCCGGATTATTGTCTTTCAAATAATCCGCAATCACTGCACTGATATCGCCTTGCTCGACACCCAGCTCTTTGGCGGTATCAATGAGCTCCCGGCACTGCTCATACTCTTGGGCCACCAGCGCCTCTTTCAAATACAACGAGGCCGTAACCTTGAGTAATTGGTCTGTGCCTATTACTTGCGTTTAATTGGGCAGGACATTGTTCCTCATTTTGCTCACCCCCTTTCTTTAAAAATACAATAAAAAACCACCGATCTTTTGGGAATCGGTGGTATTGAATTGGCTTCGAGTTAATTTTTAACTAATGATTCAACACACACCTTTCCCCATTGGCTTTCTCCATGTGGAAAGCATATAACAGGCTCCTGGTTGTTTTTTAATCATTAACATTTTCTTTTTGTTGTAAGTATAACAAAAATTTACGACGACTTAATATTTTTTTTTTTTAATGCCCACTTTATTACCTGGTAACCTAATTACTCCACCGTTTTT
>CAZFON010000031.1:0-10891 GCA_964520185.1 uncultured Planctomycetales bacterium
CAGCTCTAGTCGGAGCAGGATTAGGGTTATCTAAAGCAATGATTTTTGTGTTCTTTATGTTGATCGGTATGTTTTTAGTGCCCAAAGGGAGCCATTCAACGAGTTGAATGGCCCCCGGGCACCGTCATCATTTTTAGTCTTATTTAACTACAAATCTAAGATCTTGTTCCGTCTGTTCCCCGTTTTCATTCTGGACGTATACTTTAACGGTATAAGAACCGGGCTGGCTTAATACCGGGGCCCAATCGGTTATGTTGATAACAGATTTTTGTCCTGGCGCCACCACCGGTGTCGGCCGGCTCAAGACCCATGAGTAGGAATATTTCTGACCGTTTTTCCAAAATACCAGGCTTAAATCAACATTATAATCGCTGCATCCTTCATTCTGGCTGCCGTTGAAAAAGCATCCCGAAACATTGTTTACCGTTCCTTTATTCTTCAAGGTCATGGTGATGCCGGGAAAGGCGCCGCCAGCTGGAATGCTTTTTTGGTTCAAATAGGCATCCAGTAAGACAAGTTTCGCGGCAGATTTCCTGACAAAATTAACCGTTAAGGTCGCTATATCGGTACTGGCGATAATTGAGCAGGACATATCATTATCATCCAGTCTGGTGCATCGCAGGGGTGCTTGCGGTTCGAAAGGATCTGTATCCGGATAGGAAATGCTCATGGAGCCGATCTTGGAGTTTATATCAGCAGCCTTGACGCGTAATACTACTTTTCGGCCGTTTTGGAAGTTCGCGGAACACTTATAATCGCCTTTTCTGCTTGTTATAACCCCGCATTTTATGTCGGAAGGTTTGCTGATAACGCCGCCCCTGGCATCGTCCCAATCTTTGACCACGACAACTACATTATCACCGGGCACATTGCTGGTAAACGTTGTCACATTGTCTGTTGGTTGAGTGGGAGAAGTGGTTGTACCGCCTCCTCCATTGGGGTCTCCCCAATAAGTGCTGTCAGTGTTCAATACCACTTGGGCAAATGAAGGGGGGATCATACAGAACCAGGCCGCCAGGACGCTAAATATAAGTGTTCTCATTTTTGCTCCTTCCGTAACATTAATAAATTTTTATTCTAGGTTGTGCCGCTACTTTAATTTTATTAGAAAAGCGGCCTTTTTAAGGGGAATTTTCTGAAAGTATAACATATGAAGTTTAAGTTGGCCATAGAATTGGGGAAAGGCAAAAAAGGTGACAAAAAAAGGTGACAGGTACATTTTTTTACTAAATTTATTAAAAAAATGTACCTGTCACCTTTTTTAATTGTACCTGTCACCTTTTTTTCACAAGCTATTGTTTTATAAAAGCTTGTGGATTTATATGCTATACTTTTTACCATACCATTCATTGCTTGTTGCGGGAATTAAGAGAAGGGAGATCTTCATGAACACTGTTTCCCCATGGCCAAGTCGCATTTTAAAAGGGTTCGGGTTCGCCAATTTATTTTTTTCTTTGATAGGGTTCCTATTTCTGATCAGCATCGTATTAGCTTTTTCTTTTTTTCCGCGGCACGAACTTTTCGGCCAGAAAATGTCATATTTTAACCCCTTTTCCATCACCATGACCATTTGCAACCTGGCTTTTCTGGTTGGCTTATTGGTGACCGGCCTTGCCCTGATAAAAGGGACGCCAAGATCAGTGCTGTTCTGCAACGTATTATTCCTTCTTGAGCTTATCTATTTTTATTCCCTAAAAGTATTGCCCAGGCTGCCGGCATATCAGCGCAACCATGATCTGATGTTCTCGTCGGTCATGGGGTCTACGGGCATTTGGCCGCAGATGCTGCCTGTCTACCCGATCGTTGCCATCGTTGTTTTGAATTTCGTACGTTTCAAATTTAAGGAGTCGATCCAAGCTCCGCAGGCCATAGAACAAAAAAGATCATTGGGCATAACTCTTTTTGCCCTTTGGTTCATGTTTTGTGGGATAGCTCCTCTCTTCGCAGTTATTTTTAGTTATAGAAATGATGGCGTTGATATGGGCCAGAACGCTCAGATCTTCTTCCTTCAGAATTTTTGTTCCTTGGTGTTGGGCTTCTTCATCCTTAAACGTAAAGAATGGGCAAGAAGGGGCATCCTCATTTTAACGGCAGCAGGCCTTTTGTTGAGCATGGCCTATATCAGCGTGCCTTATTTCAAGGCTTCCCTGCACAGGGATATGGCACGGACAGAACATCATTGGATCATCCGGCAGCAGGCCATGCTGGAAAGAATGGAGATCCAGGACCCGTATTATTATGGAGAAATGTCGAAGATCATAAAGGACGTGGACCAAAAAACCCGTGGCCTGGAGACGAATTTCTATTTAACATTGTTCCCTCTTTTATTATCTTTATTGTGGTTTTTGTTTGTTTATTTTTTCTTTACCAGGCCCCGTACCAAAGAACAGTTTACCTGGGACCCGGATATCGGCCAAAGCGGGCGGTTCTTTATCCGTTTTCTGGTATTGCTTTGCCTGGCATCCCTTTGCGGCCTTCTCCTTTTGCCTGGCAAGGGGCGTTTGTATTTTTCACGTGGTATTTCCTATCGTAACAGGGGAGAGTGGCGCAAAGCTGCCGAAGAATACAGCAAGGCGATGTTCTTTGAGCCCCAAAGCAAAGAATTGTATATGCGCCGCGGTTTCGTGCTTGAAAAAATGGGATATGCCGATAAGGCCCTGAAGGATTATGACAAAGCCCTTGAGATGGATCCCTTTTATACCCAGGTATTGATCAATAGGAGCCTTATTTATTTTAGCCGGGGAAGGTATGAGAGCGCTTTAGGTGATGCTTATGTGGCTGTTAAGCATGAACCTGGCAATTTTGATGCGCAGCTTGATATAGGCTGTGATTACGAACGCCTGAAACGTCCGCTGCCGGCCCTGGCCCATTTCAAGATAGCTGAAAAATTAAAACCACAGGATTCACAAGTTCACGCTAATTTATCGTACACCTATTTAACCATAGGCGATTATCAGAATGCCCTTCAAGAAGCTAATAAGGCCGTTATGCTTAATCCAAGGTCGACGCTGGCTTACAATAACAGGGCAGCTATTTGGTATAAACTCAAGGACTTTGTGCGATACGCCAAAGACTGGATGATGGTCTACCAAATTGATCCGGCCAACAGTGAGGCACCTTATTGGGCCCTGTACGGGTATTACCGGGCAGGGGACGCTTCCAAGGTAAAAGAGATGCAAGCCAAGATCCCCAAGGCCGGGATCTCTCCGCTGCGGGGAATTGGTTTGGCTTCCCTTTTGGCACAAGATCATGCGGATGGAGAGGTCACAGGTTTTGATCCTCAAAAAATGGTCCGTTATGAACGGAGATTTAAAGACGGAAAGCTGGAAGGGCCTGCCCGCGATCTCAATAAGGATGGAGGGCTTTTGGATGAGTTTAATTATTCCAACGGCCTGATCAATGGCCCCTGGAAGGTTTATAAAAGAAGCCGGTTGCGGGAGGAATGGAATTATAAGGATGACATGGCAGACGGTGTTGTCAAGCAATACACTCCGGACGGGAGGATCAAATGCTCGTGGACCTATGCCGAAGGCCAGGCCAACGGGCCGTATGCTTGTTTTTATCCCAACGGAAAGGTCCAATGGCAGGGCAGTTATAAGAACGGGTTTCCGGATGGCTTGGAGCAAAGCTATTATGAAAGCGGCGTCCCGGATACTAAACAGCAATATAAGTTGGGTGATATAGACGGTCAGCAGCAGTATTTTGATGAAAATGGCAGGATCGCGGCCGAATACCTCTATAAGGAAGGCAAGGTCATTAGGCACAAGATATACCGTGATTCCTGGGGAGGGCTGGGACAATCGGGGATGTGCCCGTTATCCAAGTATAATAATTGACACTGACTTATATAAATAGTAACATTTTTTTATAAGATCAGGATCCAGACGGAGGAAGGATGAGCATAAGAAAACTGCTTAAGGAGATGGCGGACCGTAACGCCTCGGATCTATTTTATCGCGCCGGCGGTACGGCCCGCTTGAAGATCGACGGCAATCTTGTTGCTTTAGACGATAAAGTATTGACGGTGGATGACCTTGTGAGGGCCGTTGACGAGCTGACTACCCCCAGGCAAAAGGAATCCTTTAACGATAAAATGGATGTGGACTTTGCTTTGCATTTACAAGAGCTGAACATGCGTTTTCGCGTGAGCATCTTCATGCAGCGCAATAACCCTTCCATTGTCATCAGGGCCGCCCGTAAAACCGTACAGAGCTTCGAAGACCTGGGTTTGCCTGCCAATCTCCTAAAGAAGCTTGCGCTGGAAAGAAGGGGGCTGGTGCTGTTGACCGGCAGCATGGGCAGCGGCAAGTCCACGACCATTGCGAGCATGATCAATTATATCAACGAGAACAGCAAAAGGCACATCCTGACCGTGGAGGAGCCGATAGAGTATATCTTTGAAGACAAGCAATCGCTCATCAATCAAAGGGAATTGGGCCTGGATGTTTCCTCTTACAAAACAGCCCTGCGTTCCTTTACCCTGCAAAGCCCGGATGTAATGTTCATCGGTAACATCCGTGACCTTGAAACCATGTCCAGTTCCATCACCGCGGCAGAGACAGGGGTATTGGTCCTAAGCACCTTGCATACGATCAATGCTCCGCAAAGTGTGGAAAGGATCATCAATTTTTTCCCGCAGCACCAGCACCAGGAAGTCAGGAACCAGCTTTCCTTTTTGTTGAAGGCCGTTATTTCTTTAAGGCTCATCCCGTTGAAAGCCGGCCCCGGCCGCATTCCTGCCTACGAGATCATGCTCCATACCCCGACGATCAGTAATCTTATCAGGGAAAACAAGATCAATGAGATACCCAACTTTATTGAAGCGGGGGAGACCTACGGCATGCAATCTTTCAATCAATCCTTGATCAAACTTGTCAGGTCAGGCAAGATCAGCGAAGAGACGGCCATTGAATACTCGGATAGTAAGGAAGAGCTCAAACAAGCGCTGGGTGGCATCATCAGATTGCAGGGATAAAAAAAGGTGACAGGTACATTTTTCTAACTAAATTTTTTAGAAAAATGTACCTGTCACCTTTTATTTAAAACTGAATGCCTGTCCGTCCCCCTACCTCGATCGTATAATTTGCAGGGTCCCATAATGGTTTATAGGGTGTTCCGTCCAGGTATACGGAAACGTAGTTCTTGCCGTTGTCAACGCCATAGGCATCGACCTGGGAATGCTTGGTTTGGTTCAGATAGAGGTACCTGACGTAGGGCTCGACGTAGAAATCGAAATATCTAAATTTCCTGATCAGCTTGCAGGAAGTCCTGAACCCGAAGCCGCCCCTGAAGTCGGATTCAGATTTCTTCAGGATGGCATTGACCGTTTGATTGGTGTCAATGTCCAACAGCGAGAAAGGCCCTCCGGGGATCTCATTGAGATCGTAATTGGCCTGCCCCCAGACAACGATATCGCCTTCCAGTTTCACATCAATGTCCCATTGATCGTTGATCGGTTTATCGATCTCAAGGCCGATGGGCAGATAGAGCATATTGTATTCGTTATGGTACTGCCCGTAACCATGAACAATAAAATCAAGCCATCCTCCCGCTTTGTCCGTATGCCGCATGAACCCGATGCCCATATAGGGGGTATAGATCGTCACATCGTCCGAGGTCAGGTCATAACCCAACAGGGCGCGTGCGTCGATATGGAACGCATTGATCCCTTTAAGGGTGCCGGTAGCCAGAGATTTGTAATCGGTGGTGCCTTTCCCGAATTCCCCCTCGATACGTACAAAGTTCGGTATTTCATAATGCTCCCAGACCTCGCTTAATGAGTGCAGGGGCGCGTAGAGGTGCCAGGTTTTGGCCCCATAAAAGCCCCAGAAGTCACCGGACTTGGTGATCTTGCCTGAATCAAGTAAATTCTGGTCAAAGAGATAGGGATATTTGCTGCTTTTATAGTCATAGGAGTAGAGCTGGAAAGCAAGTTCGATCAAATGCTGGTGACGGGTGGGCTTGGGGGATTCCGTCGGACTTGTGATGATGGAAGCAGGTGGAGGTGGAGGGGTTTGCAGGTCTGGAGACTCCACATTTGCCATGGCAAGATCAATGGCTTTTTGGCGCGCTTCGCCGGCAGGCAGGGCATAAATAGCCGTGCTGCTAAAGAACATCATTAAAAAAAGAATAAAAATTTTTCTCAATTCTTTGCCTTTCTGGCTTTTGATACTTTTTAATTTACCACTCTTTAAACAAAGCGACAAACGTTATTGAGAATTTCTCAAAACCCATAAAAAGTGGATAAAAGTCACTGAAAAGGGGAGTCAGGTCAGCATATATTTTTAAATTTCTTTTAAAATAAATTGTCTAGGTGATCCAATTGCATGCCAATGACAGGGGAGAATATGATCGAATGGCAGGAATCTTATTCGGTGGGGGTTGTCCAGCTCGATGAGCAGCATAAAAATTTATTTCAGTATTCCAATGATCTTGAAGAAGGCTTGAAGCGCAGGGCTGTTTCTAAGCAGACGCTCGAGGGTGCTTTGAAATTTTTAGGGAATTATGTGAAATATCATTTTTCCGATGAAGAAAGTTGCATGCATCAATACGTTTGTCCCATAGCAGGAAAAAATAAGCTTGCCCACCAACATTTTATTGAACAATACCATATGTTCCAGGGTTTGATCACTGAGAGCGGCGATAATGAGGGCATTCTCAAGGATATTCACCGCTTTCTTGAAGATTGGCTGTTGGAGCATATTTGTAAAATAGACACTCAACTTAAATCCTGCATTCTTAAAAGCCCCTAGATCGGTCCAGGCTTTCCTTATTATTTCCTTTTTCTTTGACCTTCCGCAGGTAAAGTCTATAATCGTTCCTATATTTCAAAAATGCGAGCCTTGAATATGGTTAAAATTATATTATTGATGTTGGGGATTCTTTTTATTTCCTGCCCTTCGAGCCCATCCAAAGAGCAAGCCGGTCGGGCCCTTTTTGTCTCCGTTATCCAAGATCCGCCTGTGCTGGCCAGCCATGAGGCCATCATCAGGCTCATTGATTTCGCGAAACAGGCCCGTATCAAGACATTGTTCGTCCAAATCTACCATTCCGGCCAAGCCTGGTTTCCCTCTGAGGTCGTTGACGATTCCCACTATAAAAAAAGCCGGCTAGCTGTTTCGCAAGATCCTTTGGCCCTGCTTATCAGGCAGGCCCATGCCCAGGGCCTTGAGGTCCATGCCTGGTTAAATCTTTTAAGTCTGGGGAACAATACCAGCGCCTCTTTTTTGAAAAGATACGGCCCGGATGTCTTAAGCCGCAATTTAAAGCCTAAAAACAGGATCGAAGATTTTAAGATCGACCATCAATATTTTCTTGATCCGTCGGATGAACGGGTGAGGAATGATCTGGCCAAGATCATCGCGGAGGTCCTTCGCGCCTATCCTGATCTGGATGGTTTGCAATTTGATTATATCCGCTATTGCGACGTGAACCCGCACTATGGGTATACCAGCACTAATATCGCAAATTTTAAGAAAGTTTATGGACTGAAGGCCATTGACGACTCAAGTTTGCTCTGGAAAAATTGGAAACGCTCCCAGGTCACCGGGCTTTTGATGAAACTTGTCAAAGAAGCGAGGGCCATCAAGCCGGGGATCAAGATTTCCACTACCGGCTGCATGCCTTACGCGCGTGCCTATGATGAAGCTTTCCAGGATTGGGCTTCCTGGCTGTCAAGCGGTCTGGTGGATTTTGTGACCGTGATGGACTATTCCATTGATGTAAAACAGTTTGAGCGCTGGTTTTTGGCCCTGAAGGAAAAGGTCCAGGACCCCTCGAAGCTGAAGATAGCGGTGGGCGCGTATAAAACAGTGCATACCCCCGAAATATTTGAAAAGGAATTTTCAAGCTGTGAAAACAGGGGGCAGGCTTGCGTTGTTTTTCATTACGGAAGCCTCTTACAAAGTCCGGAGATGCAGGTTTTTTTAAAAAAAAGGTGACAGGTACATTTTTTTAATAAATTTATTAAAAAAATGTACCTGTCACCTTTTTTAATTGTACCTGTCACCTTTTTTGTCGTCGTTTTTTATTCTTGGACAATTTTCGACGAAAAGACTATAATTCTTATACTTATTTAATACTAGCTATTTAACTTAGCATTTATTTGGCGCCCAGCGAGGTTTATGAAACTTAAGCGTATTTCATTAGCTGGTTCCAGATTTGTCCCCATCAAAATTGTCCTGCCGTATGCGCTCCTCACCTTCCTGTGGATAGAGTTTTCTAATTCTGTCATCATGCATTTATTTAGAGATAGAGAAGCCCTCCAGCTGGCAGAGGACATTAAAGGGTCTTTTTATGTCATTGTCAGCTCGATCATTTTATACGCTTTGTTCCGTGCCGCCACTGCCAATCTCCGCGACAGCGAGAAGCGGTACCGGCATCTTTTTGAGAATGCCGCCGTGTCCATCTGGGAAGAAGATTTTTCTGCAGTGAAAAAATTCCTTGACCGGCAGCGGGACTTGGGCGTAACAGACTGGAAAGCCTATTTTGAAAGCAATCCCCAAACTGTTAAACAATGCGCGGCGTTGGTGACAATTACAGACTTTAATCAGGAAGGCCTGCGGTTTTTGGACTTCAAGAGTAAAGACCTGGTCGCGCGCCAACTTGATCATTATTTTACGGACGGTTCCTACGATAGTTTTAGAGAACAGCTGATCGCCTTGGCCAATGGGCGGACCCACTGGTCCGGCGAGAGGGCGGCGCGCTCCTCTCAAGGCGAGGGGCGGGAGTTGTTCTACAAGATGGCCGTTATCCCCGGCTATGAGGAAGACCTTTCCAAGGTCCTGGTTTCGATCCTTGACATCACTGAGAGCAAAAAGGTGGAAAAAGTCCTGCAGCTCAAAGAGCAGCGCTTGCGGCAGATCATTGACCTGGTGCCGCATTATATCTTTGCCAAGGACATCAAAGGTCATTTTATTTTGGTGAATCAGGCCATTGCCGAATCCTATGGAACAACAGTGCAAGATCTTATCGGGAAGACCGATGCTGATTTCATCAAATCAACGGAACAGGTCCGACATTTCGTTAAAGACGATCTGGATGTGATACGTTCCGGAAAGCCTAAATTTATTCCTTTGGAACCGATCACGAATTCCAAAGGAGAGACCCGCTTCCTTTCCACCACCAAGATACCTTTTACGGCCTCAGGGACGGACACTCCCTGTGTATTGGGAGTTGCAGTAGACATTACGGATTATAAAAAGGCGGAAGAAGCGCTTTTACAAAGCCGCCATTTCATTGACAGCATCCTGGATTCCACACCCAATCTTATTTACCTGTATGATGTGATCGAAAAGAGGAACGTTTATTGTAACCGCGAGGCTTCGGAATTTTTAGGGTTTACGCCCGAGCAGATCCAGGAGATGGGGGGAGAACTTTTTAATAAAGTGTTGCATCCTGAAGATTACCCTAAGGTCATGGAACATTACCGCCTGCTTTCAGATGGAGGAGTGCGGGAGATCGAATACAGGATGCAGGACGTCAACGGCCAGTGGCGTTGGTTGCGAAGCCGGGACGTGCTTTTTGCCCGCAAGCCGAACGGAGAACCCTGGCAGGTCCTGGGCACGGCTGAGGACGTGACAGAGCAGAAATACCTTGAGAGCAAATTTTTGACCTTGTCCTATTACGATGCGGTGACAAGCTTTCCCAACCGTACGCTTTTCTTGGAAAGGGCCAATCTGGGCCTTTCCCATGCCAGGCGCAGCAATACGGCCTGCGCTATCCTTTTTATAGACTTGGATGATTTTAAAATAATCAATGACACCCTGGGTCACACCGTGGGCGATGTGTTGCTTAAAGATACGGCACTGAAGCTGTCGGAATGTGTCCGTGAAGTGGATACGGTGGCCCGTCTGGGAGCGGACAAATTCATCGTATTTTTAAATGGGCTTGAAGATGCTCAAAGTGCACAACACATCGCAGAACGCATCCGCGAGAAGTTTAACGCCCCGCGCCTGGTTTCAGGCCATGATCTGTTTGTGACCGCCTCCATAGGTATCGCAACTTTCCCCAATGACGGTAATAATTTGGAAGATCTTTTGAAGAATGCCGACACGGCAATGTCAGTGGCCAAGGAAGTGGGCCGCAATGCCTTTTGTTTCTTTGACGGTACGATGAACGAGCGTGCCGTGACCAGGATGAAGCTGGAGCGTGGGTTAAGAGGGGCCTTGGTAAAGGGTGAGTTCAGGCTATTTTATCAGCCTATCATCGGAGTCGCGGATGGGGTAGTGCGCGGCTTTGAAGCGCTTATTCGATGGTTTAAGGATGACGGCACCATCATTTATCCGGGGGATTTTATTTGCATTGCCGAGGAAACAGGTCTGATCGTCTCCATTGGAGAATGGGTCTTGATGGAAGCCTGCCGCATGGGAAGAAAATTGAAAGATATGGGTTTTGAAGACACGATCATGTCCGTGAATGTTTCGGTAGCCCAGCTTAAAAGCAAGGGCATTATCCATGCGATCAAGGCCGCCCTGGAGCAATCGGGCTTGCCTCCTGAATGCCTTGAAGTGGAGGTCACGGAAAGCATCTTTATCAATTCTTTTGATGCTACTGTAGATATCCTGAAACAGATCCGGGAAATGGGTGTGAAAATTGCGCTGGATGATTTCGGCACGGGGTATTCATCCTTAAGCCACCTGCAGCGCCTGCCGATCACCACCCTTAAGATCGACCGTCTTTTTATCAAAGAACTCATGGACGACGGGGTCGAGATGGCCATGACTTCGACCATCATCGGTCTTGCCCATACCCTAAATTTAGGCGTCATTGCTGAGGGGGTGGAACATGACCTTCAACTCAGGAGCCTTGCCCGCGAAAGTTGTGATTACTTCCAGGGGTTCCTCTTCGGGAAACCCATGCCTGAAGAACAAGCCATCGCCTTTCTCCAAGA